>JBHEKZ010000272.1:0-2580 GCA_041859025.1 Melioribacteraceae bacterium
CTTAATGGCTATAGCCCGAACTATGTTCTGTTCAATAAGATGAAGCCGGGAGAGTCTGGAATTGAATTTGCTTTTGAGCCATTCGAACTTGCGAAAATTTCGAATTCAGTTTTTACTATTCGGCAAGATGGTTACTATGAAAGGGCCACTTTATTTTTAACAATAGATTTAGAGAATATTCAAAAAAGTTATTACGGAAGTCAAGGATTATATTCTAAATTACCCAGAAGTGGAAATATCGACATGACATTAATTATATATGCAGATAGAAATAATCTGCCACTTTCTTTCTCTAATTTATATGATTCTATAGCACTAAAAATTGAAGTGGAATAAAAATTGAATGCAATTATTCAACGTTTTTAAGAGAAAATATTGTGTAAGATGTGTTTTGTTTACTTTAGCGTTCCTTTTCTTTTTTTGTACTCAAAAAGAAAAAAAGTTCGAACTATATTCTCCAGTCGCTTTTGCATATGCTTTAGATAACAGTTGGGAGTTGAATGCAAGTTGTCAGGCAAAAGGATTTGCCCAAACACCTTACAAAGGGAAATTTGGTGCGCAAGTTTCATTTATTCTCGATTTGAAAAAACCGGATGGAACAATAAAGGAAGATGTACAGCATGGAAGGGTTGATCAACTAGCTAATAATGGAATTGATGATTTAGCTATAAACAAGCAAGTTCAAATCGCCTCAAACTACAAAGCGGGAAAATACATTTTAATATTTAGAGCAAAAGATGATTATACCGGACGAAAAGCAAGAATAGAAAGAGAGTTTGAATTATAATGAAACGCACCCGACTTATTGGCAAATCGGGTGCAGTTAATTTATGTTATTCTCCAACGGCCATATAAGTTCCACCAATCAAATAAATTCTTGAACCGCCCCAAGTTTTAACTTCAATTGTAAAGCCGGCTTTATGAGCCGAAACTACTTTTACGTCGTAACGTGTATTGTTTCCGCGATCCTGATCTAATCGGGTTATGCTCAATTGAATATCGGGTGTTTTTGTAAACGGTTTTGGAAAAGAAATATTTAGCTGTAAAGTTCTTTCCATATCGCCGCCGGCTGCAAGCATGTAGTTGGAAACATTTTTGTCCGCATTAAATACTCCTGTCTGTACTTTAAGCTGAGCAAAGAGTATTTGGCAGCTTGAAAATAATAGGACGAAAAAAATAATTGTGGAAAAATACTTCTTCATATTAACTCCATTTTTGTTTAAGAATTATTCTAGAGTACCAACTACCTTTTCAACTTCATCCAAAATTTCACAACTCTTTACAACTTCTTTCATTTTAGTATGGTCCGGATAAAGAGGTCGGTCAACATCAAGATGATCAACATGTTTGCGTACGATCTCTTTTGCTTTTGAAACTCCCTTCCCATTTGTGAAGTTTCTAAAATCTAATGCTTGAGATGCCGCAATGAATTCAATACCAAGAACTCCATATGCATTATCTATAATCTGTGCATTCTTAATTGCGGTATTCATTCCCATAGAAACAAAGTCTTCTTGATCTGCCGCAGCCGGGATGGATTGAACGGAAGCCGGTGCCGAAAGCATTCTTTGCTCAACTATTAGTGTATCGGCTGTATATTGACTTAGCATTAACCCGGAAAACATTCCGGCGCCTTTAGTAAGAAAATCCGGAAGTCCGATACTAAGAGCCGGATTAAGTAAACGGTTCAGTCGTCTTTCTGAAAGAACAGAAACCATTGTTACTGCGGCACTAACCATATCCATAGGAAGAGAAACAGGCGTTCCTTGAAAATTGGCACCGGTTAGTGTGATATTACTTTCGGGAATAAAAATTGGATTGTCCCCAACACCATTCAATTCAATTTCAACTTGCTGTTTAGCATATGCAATCGCATCATGAGCCGCACCAATCACTTGGGGAGAAGAACGCATTGAGTAAGCATCTTGTACTTTCGATTTCAATTTACCGGTCTGCAAATCGCTGCCTTCGATGCATTTCATTATAGCTCGGGCGCTTCGTACAGAACCCTTAAAGCCGCGTACTTCGTGAAGTTTGGTGTTGTATGGTTTTAGGTTTGCAAACAAAGCCTCAAGCGACATAGCGCAGGCAATCTCCGCTTGCTTTAACCAGCGATTAATATCATAAAGATGAATTGCACTCATCGCAGTTAACAGATTCGAGCCATTAATTGTCCCAAGTCCATCTCGCGCTTGAAGTCCGGGAATTTCTATACCGGCTTTCTCAAACGCAGCTCTTCCCGGTAAACGTTCACCTTTATAAAATGCTTCTCCTTCTCCCATCAGCAATAAGGCAATCTGACTCATTGGCGCCAAATCGCCGCTTGCACCAACAGAGCCTTTCTGGCAGACAACAGGAGTTACTTCCTTGTTAAGCATTTCAATAAGAGTAAGAGTTATTTCCGGACGGATTCCGGACATTCCATGTGCGTGAACATTAATCCTTCCGGTAATAGCCCCTCGGACGTATTCAATCGGCGCTGGATCACCAATACCGGCAGCATGGTTGTAAATCAAGTACTTCTGAAATTCTTTTACTTGCTCATCATTTAAAACAACTTCGCTAAATTCACCTATACCG
>JBHEKZ010000019.1:0-3239 GCA_041859025.1 Melioribacteraceae bacterium
GGAAGAGAACACAAAATTCTTTACACCGTTTTCAACACACGCACGAATTAAGTTGTAGCTCCCAACAACATTGTTCTGATAATACAATTCCGGCTTTTCAACCGATTCTCCAACGTATGCAAAAGCAGCAAAGTGAACAACAGCTTCCGGCTGAAATGATTTTAATACGTTATTCAAACTTTTCGAATCGAGCAAATCTGCTTGTTCAAATCTTGCACCTGAAGCAACAGCTTCTTTATGTCCGCGGCTTAAATTATCTAAAACACAAACGGTGTGATTATTCTGAATTAAGAACTTAGTGAAATGCGAACCAATATATCCGGCCCCACCAGTGACAAGAATTTTCAAAACAACTCCTTTTAGTAAAATGACGAGTATCTTACATCTAAATATATTCAGTTTGGACGTAGAAAGAAAAACAACAGACTAATTGCAGTAACCAATTATTTTGCAGCTTCGACGAGAATATTTAATTTGCAAAAAGAAAAATGAGGTAAATATGGCTAAGCTACCCAAGCGTTTTGAAAGATTTCTAAAAGAATATCCCGAAATTGCAACTGCTTACGAAAACTTGGGAGATGCTATACACAAAGAAGGCTCTTTGAACGATCGTGAGCGTACATTAGTAAAACTTGCCCTTGCAGCAGGCGCTCGCTCAGAAGGAGCAACACATTCTCAAGTTAGAAAAAGTCTGAAACTTGGCCTGAAAAAAACTGAAATTAGGCAAATTGCTCTTCTCGCAATTCCAACGCTCGGCTTCCCAAATGCGATGGCTGTAATGAGCTGGATTGACGACATACTCGATCAGAAGAAAGGCAAATAAGAGTGAAAGAATTGCCAAGGGGGAATCAACCCAGATTAGATGTGCAGCGTCTTACTGCTCTTTGGGGATTTAGTGAAGCAGCTTTGGGAGGAATTTTACATCTCCTTAAGGTCCCTTTAACGGGACTGTTAATAGGAGGCGCCGCGGTTTTTTTCATTTCATTAATAGCCAGATATGCAGAATCTCCTTCTCAAATTCTCAAATCGACTTTAGTTGTTATTCTTATCAAAGCAGCCGTTACTCCATTTATTCCACTCAACTCTTACTTTGCAGTTTCAGTTCAAGGTGTTTTGGGCTTCTTGTTTTTTAGTTTCATTCCTTCATACAAATTATCGGCAATTCTTTTAGGCATGATTACGCTTACTTTCAGTGCATTTCAAAAACTTTTCATCATAACATTCATGTTCGGCAACGCATTTTGGGAATCCATCGATTCCTTTGCAACATTCTTAATCACACAGCATCCTTTCTTGAGCAGTATTCATTCGCTGCGCGTCTCAGTAATCATAATTTCAGTTTACGCTGCAATTCATCTTCTCGGCGGATTAATTGTTGGTATTAAAGTAGCAAGAGTTGATAGCTGGCTCGAAAGAAAAAGAATGATGTTTAAGCTAGATGAATTACAAAATGTTAGCACCAATCCGCTTTTTGATCAGAAGAAATCATCTAAGAGAAAAAGGTGGTGGCAGAGAAAATCGGGAATTTTATTTATCTCTTTCTCAGTTGCTCTCATGGTTCTTTCTTATTTGGTTCCCAAAATCGGCAAGTCAATGTCAACAGACATTCTCTTTATGATTATCCGCTCAATCGCAATTACGCTAATTTGGTTTAAAATTATATCCCCTTTTATACTTTCGCACTTTAAAAAATTCATAGAAAAGAGAAAGTTTGAACACGCTGCTGAGATAAACAAAATTACTGCTCTCTTTCCAAAATTCAAGAAGGTAATTAGTTATTGCTGGAATGAATCTTACGAGCATGAGGGTTTAAGACGCGTCTTAATATTTCTTTCCAACTCACTAGCTTTGCTGCTAATCATTGATATCACTAATGAGCAAGATTAATATTCTTACAGGTAAGATAAGAACTGGAAAAACAACGCGTTTAATGCGCTGGGCCGCTTCGCAGAAAAATATAGATGGAATTTTTCAGCCGGTTATTGATGAGAAGCGCTTTGTCTATCATATTGGCTCGCGAACGCTGAAACTACTAGAGACCTCGGAGAATTCAAATATTACCTCAATCGGCAAATACAATTTCAGTAACGATACATTTGAGTGGACACAGAAAGTTCTTCTCGATTGCATAAGTAAAAAACTTAATTGGATTATTATTGATGAAGTCGGTCCCCTTGAATTGCAAGGGAAAGGATTAGAACCCGCCCTTTCAAAATTGTTATTGGAACGAGAGGGAATTCAAGCTCAAATTTTGTGTGTTGTTAGGGAATCAATACTAGAAAAGTTTATTGAGCATTACGGATTACAAAACGATTATCAAATTTTTGAATTGGCAGATTAAAATAAGATCGAGAACAAGATTAAGATCAAGAGCGTGAATAAATTTTCGGGATTAACTCTTGATCTTGACCTTGACAATAAACTTAATCTTCCTTTTGCTAGAACGCGTAACTTATTCCAATATGCATAAACCAAGTAGAAAGTTCACTCGTGCTTCCATCAAATTCATTAGCAATTAAACTTGGATTGCTTGCCGTAACAGAATTATTTAAAGCCATTTCGAAAGCGGCATTAAGTATAATTGGATCAGATACTTTATAACTAGCACCAGCCATTACATGGTTTTCTACAACTGCCGGAAAGATTGGGAAAACAGTTGCTTCAGGAACCGGATTTGAATTGTAGGTATAACCAAGACGTAAGGTTAATTCTTTGGTTGCCAAATACTCGCCACCAATTTTAATCATAAGCGAGTTTTCCCAATTCATCGGGAATTCAATATCAAATGTCCCGGTGTTTCCCATCATTTTATTGATATTTGCATTATTTCCGTTTTTCAATTTCAATGTCATTTTATCAAAAGCATTTTCCCACATCAAATATTCAAAATCAGCTGCCAGCATTAAACAATCTGTAGCTTTGTAAGAAACACCAAAACCAAAAGATGCCGGGAATGTCAAATCAACATCCAAGTCATAGTTTGCAACAACACCTTTGCTCATGTCGATACCAAGTTGAGTAAACTGGGCCATTATTGCCGCTTGTGCCTGTGCTTGAGTTTTTCCGGGATTCTGCATCATCCAGCCCATAACAGCTTTACCAAATGCGTCATTAAGCTGAGCAGTCATATCCATTGTTGCTTTGCCGCCGGTGTAAGTAAGAGATGTTGGTAAAGTATAACTCAACCCAAAAGAAAGTTTGTTATCAACTTTGTAAGCCAATCCAATTTTTCCATTAAA
>JBHEKZ010000088.1:0-7184 GCA_041859025.1 Melioribacteraceae bacterium
ACCTGAACTATTTCACCAATTTGATTGCTGCTGTTGCCAAGAGTTTCTACTGTATCGGCAGATTTGTTTACTACTTCAGCAATTCTAACCATTCCTTTGATTGTTTCATCTACTACTTTTCCACCTTCAACGGCTTTAGAACCAGCCAATTTTGCATTCTCGGCAGCCATTGATGTATTCTTTGTGGTTTCATATATCGTGCGTGTCATTTCTTCAACAGCAGATGCAACTTCCGCTGTTTGCGATGACTGTTCTTGCGAACCAGCAGCCATTTCCTCTGTTGATGAGGAAATTTGTGTACTAGCACTTGCAGTTGCTTGCACTGCCTGGCGTACTTCAGTAAGTACAGATGATAAAGAATCTCCCAATTGATTTATGCTATTGAGCATAATCTTGTGATCGCCCTTGTATTCACCTTCCATTCTAACCGAAAAATCTCCCGCAGCCATTCTTTCCAGGACCGCAGAGCCTTCGTTAATTGGAATTAGAACTTCATCTAGTGTAGAATTAATTCCAGTAACAATTTCTTTAAAACCGCCGGCGTATTTTGCTGCATTGCCTCTTGTTTTTAGTTTTCCTTCTTGAGCTGCTTGTGTGAGCTGGTTTAATTCATCAATTAAACTTTTTAGAGTGTCTTTGAGTTTTTGCATGCTCTTGGAAAGTACATCTTTTTCGGAGCTTTGATTGATTACCACATTCATGTCGCCAAGGGCAATTCGATCTGCTACCTCAGCTTTCTCATTTATATTAAGAACCATCTCATGAAATGATTTCTGAAGGTTTCCAAATTCATCTTCTCTATTCACATCTATCTTAAAATCTGTGTCTCCCCTTGCAACCCGTTGTGCAGCTTCTTGCAAATTTAGAATTGGATTAGTAATAAATCTGGACATTAAATATCCAACGGTAATTGCCACCACTAAGGCTACAATAAGTCCAAGCAAAATTGAATTGTTTAGAGTAGAAACTTCGTCTTCTACATCATCAACATAAACACCGCTGCCTACAACCCAGCCCCATTCTTTCAATAATTGCACATAAGAAATTTTTGGCTGCGGCTCTGTATGCCCGGGTTTATCGAACATATAATCTATAAAACCGCCGCCTTTTGTTTTAGCCACATTGACGAACTCTCTCATGTAATACATGCCGTTGGCGTCTTTTTTCTCAGAGACGTTTGTTCCGTCCATTTCTGGTTTAATCGGATGCATAACCATTTTCGGTTCTAAATCGTTAATCCAAAAGTATTCGGATTCGTTGTACCGAAGAGTTTTAACAGCTTCAATCGCTCTTTGCTGAGCCTCTTGTTTTGATAGAGTGCCGTTAGCTTCCATCGCGATGTAGTTTTTAATTACTGCAGCCGATACTTCGACTATGTTCTTTGTAGCCATACGCTTCTCATCAAACAGATGTGTTTCAACTGTTGGAAGCAGATAGACGAATAAGAATAAAACTAATGGTAAAAGAGAAAGTACAACTAACGCCAGTAGTTTGTATACAATCCCCCAATCCTTTAGCTTTTTGATTTTCATGTTAGAGCCCTTTTGTTTTAGAAAAATAGATACATACTCATTATTCCCCTTATGTTTGTAATGTTTTTAGTGTTGTTAACTTTAGCGAATTTTTCGACAGACCCGTAAGAAGCCGATGTAACTTCAACTTCACCAGCAATTCTAAATTTTCCGTAATTCAACAACAATCTTGGTGAAACACGAAACATCTTTTCAATATTGCTTACACGCGTAAATAAAGCTCCGTTAAGTTCGTTTTCACTTCCTAAATTTTTTGTATATCCAATAAATATCCCGGGCTGAACATCTGTCCCAATACTCAAATCAGTCCATATTGAATAAGCACGCAATGCTTCATATTCTTCAATACCCGTAATCGAATTAGAAGATCTGATTGCATAGCCGCCTAACATCATTAAATCGGCGTTGTTACCACCGTAGACATACTCAACTGACCAATTGAATGTTCCGCTGTTAAATTTCAAGTAGCCCAACACAGAAGAACTAGCAATATTTTCATCTGTTTTAATTTTTTTTGTTGTTTCCAATCTTGGAGTAAGTGCTTTATAATCATAACCGGCCCCGGCAACTAAACTTTCACTTTTGTATTGTAGTTGAAAGTGTGAATTTGGAATAACCGAGTTTCTCAGATATGCGGAAGTAAAACCAGCCGGTCCGTTGCTTGTAAAATCTCGCTGACTGCAGAGAGCAAAAATTAGATTAAAGTTATTGAACGACTGTGTAAGTCGAATTTGAGGATTACGGGAAAAAGGCTGGAATGGGACACCGGTGTTAAATGAAACTACTTGCGGAAATACTTCTCCAACAAACATTGGATGCCATGTTTGTCCAACTAGCAAGGTTGTTGAATTCCAAGCTAATGTTATATATGCATGGCGAAGCCGAAATCCATTAACATCTGCGTCTGTAGTTCCAAAAAATTCTCCTTCAATCATTCCTCCGGTTTTAGACCCAAGTGCCTCAGGGCCGGTAATCTTTGCGTTCAATCTTGTTTGAATGGAAAGTGCATTAAAATTGGACTTGTCGTTTATATCTTGCCCGTTAAGATCAAGACTTTCATTGGCCGGATACAATAGAAAATGTCCTTCCCTTATACTAACAACTTGACGGGAATCGAATATAAAATCCGACTTAACAAAACCGGATAGTTTTATTAAATCCCCAATTTGTTGTGTATAAGCCGTATTTAGATATAGTACGGCCAGTAAGAAGAAAATCTTCTTCAATGTTCCTCCTAAATTAGTGTGTTGCCTCTTTGTATTATACTATCGTGTGCTTTCCATTTTTTTAAAGTCTTGATACTTTCTAAATCAAATACTAGAAAAAGAAATGAGAGTAGTAGAATGCAATTACATTATTGAGAAGAGGTTTTTTTCTATCAGGCTCTAAAAAGTTGGGAATAGGTCATTTAATCATTAGTTAGTCAAAAATTGGTTGCTTGAACTATACGAATGGTTTCTTCCATTAGTGGTCAGTTTAAATCTAGAAATCATTTCTTGTAGTGAAACCGTTAGATTGCTTAAATCTTCAGCAGCTCTTGCAATCTGGGATATTCCGGTGCTTGTCTCACGGGTTACGTTATTGATTCCTTCAATATTTCTGCTAATCATTTCTGAAGAAGTAGATTGTTGTTCACTCGCTGCTGCTACCTGCACTGCTGTATCACGAACTTTTTCAGCACCATTTATAATCTCGACCAGCACAGTACCAGCTTCATTTGCATAGTGCTTGCCTTTTTCTACTTCCTTTGTTCCTTCTTTTATCGAACTAACTGCTTCATGAGTATCTTTTTGAATTTCTTTAATCATTCCGGCAATTTCTTTAGTTGCCTTGCCGGTTCTTTCTGCTAATTTTCTAACTTCATCTGCCACAACTGCAAAACCACGGCCCTGCTCTCCCGCACGAGCCGCTTCAATAGCAGCATTAAGGGCTAGCAAATTGGTTTGATCGGCTATATCGTTAATAACCTGCACAATCTCTCCAATCTTATCACTATTCTTTCCTAACGTAAAAACTGTTTCGGCAGATTTTTCAACTACTTCGCTAATTCTTTCCATGCCTTCTATTGTTTGTTTTACAACTTTACCGCCATGCATAGCTTTATCGCCAGCTTCTTTAGCAGTTTCTGCCGCATAACTTGCATTCTTAGTATTATCCATAATTGTACGGGTCATTTCTTCTATTGAAGTTGCAACTTCAGCTGTTTGTGATGATTGCTCTTCAGCACCAGCCGCCATTTCTTCCGAGCTTGATGATATTTGATTAGCCGCACTTGCTGTGGCCGAAATAGCTTCTCCAACCTCTGATAGCGCATTAACTAACGAGTCTGCAACTCTATTTATACTGTCCTTTATTAACTTAAGGTCACCTTCATATACACCTTCGACCCGCTTAGTAAAATCGCCGGATGCCATAACAGCCAAAACATCTGAACCTTCTTTTATAGGTACAATAATAGAATCAAGAGTTTTATTCAATCCTTCAATAAGGTTCTTGTAACCGCCACTAAATTTTTTGGAATCGCCTCTATATATTAAGTCCCCATGACTTGTAGCGGTCACCAAAGAATTAATTTCATTTGTAAGCATTTCTAAAGATTCAACTTCTTCATTAAAGCAAAAAGCAAGTTCATCATCATCGGAAGCCGGTGTTACTTTTACAAAAACACCATGAGAAATATTTTGTGCTGCTTGAATTTTTTCTTTTTGAGCATCGCGTAGCTCGATCAACATTTCCTGCATTTCTCCGAACTCGTCTCTGCTCTTAATTTCGATATCAGCTTTATAGTCGCCCAATGAAAAACTTTTAATAAGTTTTTTGAATTCAACTATAGGCTTGGTAATTGCAGGCGCAACTTTGAACAGTGAAACGAAGGCTATAATGGCGCCAAACCCCATACCAAACATAATGATCCAACGGGCGCCGGAAAGTTCGCTTTCGATTTTGGAATTAAGGTCTTCTCCAAACGAATCGAGATGTTTTTCAACTTGTGAAAATTGATCAGATACCTTTGCGGCTATTTCTTCTCCGGAAGTAGTTGAAATTACAGATGCCATTTCCCTATCATTCATTAACCCAGCGCTTATAACAGCATCTATTACACCATTTTTATATTCTTTCCAAACTTTGCTGGCAGCAATAATTTTTTTCTTAAGAGCATTATCAATTTCCATTTTTTCCAGACGTGCAAAAATTTCATCCACCGCTTTCTTTTTTACTTCAATGTATTTTATATTGGCCTGTGAGGAAGCTTCGAATCCATCAATAGAGAATTTCATTCCAACATACTGAATGCTTTTGAAATTCAAGATTAGTTCTTTTATTTCATTTTTAGGATTGAAGTAGGAATTGTTCAGCTCTTGCTTCTGTACTTCAACACGAAACATTTCAAACAATGCTGTGCAGGCAATAATTGTAGATGCAGCTGCAATTCCAAACACGGCTAACTGGATTTTCTGTACAAGCTTCAGATTTTTGAAATTTATTTTTTTCACGTCTTCTTCTCTGCGTGTTAAAACTATAATTTTTTTGTCAACAGGGAATAGCAATCAAAACGATTCACTATTTTCGCTCACCAATGCGTTTGCCAGAGAACATATTTTCAAATCATTCTAAATGCGCTCCATAGTACTATGAAGCGCAGCAAAAAATGTTTTACAAATTGGAAAGCTATAAGTTATCTTCTGGCGCAAGACTGTTTAAGGAAGTTTGAAAGCTATTGCTAAAGCTAATTTTGCTTTTACATTTGCACCAAGATTTTGTCCAGGTGTAAATTTTGTTTTCTTAATTGCTCGAATAGCTTCTTCATCACATCCGTTGCCCAGTCCTTTTACAATTCTCACATCATCAACATCACCGGACTGATTTATTAACGCCAAGCAATATACTTTGCCTTCTGTTTTGTTTTTCAAAGCAGATTCCGGATAGTTGATTTTTTTGGTAATAGCATCACTTCCGCCAATCGGGGCTGGAGCTTTTTCGATGCCAATTTCATACTCCTCGTCTCCGGGGAATAGACTGTTTGCTACAGCATTATTGTTAACGATTGAAAATATAAACGCCAATGCCATTAATGTGTAGATGGTTTTGATACTCAAGAACTTCATTCTGGTTGACCCTATTTTTTTGTTATTAACTTGGTAGTTTAAAATGGATTGCTATTGCCAATTTTGTTTTTACGTTTACACCTTTATCTTGACCTGGAGAAAATTTGGATCGTTTTACTGCTCGTACAGCCTCTTCATCACATCCACCGCCAATCCCCTTTACAACTTTAACTTCGTCTACATCTCCAGATTCATTGATATAAGCAAGGACATAGACTTTTCCTTCTGTTTTTGTTCTCATAGCCAAATCCGGGTAAGAAGCCCTTTTCATTATCGCTTCTAGCCCACCTATTGGAGCTGGAGCCCTTTCTACTGCGATTGAATATTCTTCTTCTCCGGGGAATAACATTTCCCCTTTGGATTCAGTAATTACAATAAAAAAAAGAACAACTGCCGATATAGTATAAAACATGGCTCTAAAATCGAATGAGTTTTTCATTTGTACCTCCTTGTAAATTAAAAATCCCTTTAACACTCAATCTTTGGTTTTATTATCGAAATCAACTTCATTCTTTAAAGAATACTTTTATTTTGAATAATTCTTTTTCGAATGGATACCATATTAATTAAGATTTTTGCACTCTAATTATTCAGATACATTTTTTCCTTACTTGTTAAAAATCCATTATTTCTTACCGAAGAGTTTGTTACTGTTTCATTCGCTCGAATTTTAAATCTGCCTACTAATTCTTGCAGATTAATTGTTAATCTGGATAAATCCTCTGAAGCGCGTGCAATTTGCCCAATGCCCGCCGAGCTTTCTTGTGTAACATTCGAAAGTGCTTCAATATTTTTACTTATTTGTTCTGCTGCGCTGCTTTGTTCTTCGCTGGCAGCAGCAACTTGCATGGCCATATCAACAACAACTTCAGCACCGCCAATAATTTCTTTAAGTGATTGCCCGGCTTGATCTGCAAGAATTTTCCCATGTTCAACTTCTTTAGTTCCTTCTTCCATAGAAGCTACTGCGCCAACTGTATCTTTTTGAATTTGATTAATCATAGAAGCAATTTCTTTTGTTGCTTTAGTAGTTCTCTCGGCAAGTTTTCTAACTTCATCAGCTACAACCGCAAAACCACGCCCTTGTTTTCCCGCGCGGGCAGCTTCAATTGCTGCATTTAATGCAAGTAAGTTTGTCTGATCAGCTATATCATCAATTACTTGAACAATCTCTCCAATCTGCTGACTGCTTCTTCCTAATGCATGAACTGTTTCCGCGGATTTTTTAACTACTTCAGCAACTCTATTCATTCCCTCTATGGTTTCATTTACTACCCGACCACCTTCTTTTGCAATAATGCCTGAGTTCTTAGCTGCTTCTGCTGCACTGGAGGAATTGCGAGTAGTTTCTAAAATTGTTTTTGTCATTTGCTCTACAGAACTTGCCATTTCCGTTACTTGACTGCTCTGTTCTTGTGTACCGGCAGCCATTTCTGCGGAAGAAGATGAAATTTGATTACTTGCACTAGCTGTTGCATGAACAGCTGAAGAAACTTCTGCAATCATCTCTTTCATTTTTTCAACTGATTGATTGAAATAATCGAAC
>JBHEKZ010000133.1:0-3635 GCA_041859025.1 Melioribacteraceae bacterium
TCTGCTGCTCTTGGTGATGAGACCGGAACAGTTTTTACTATTACTAAATCATATAGCTTGCACGCTATTTTCAAACACTCTGCTGTTACTCCGCCTACTACTTTCGGAATTGTCGAGGTTGAAAAGTCCGGGTTATTCGGATCTTCTCTTTCCGGACTGAATGCAAGAAAGAACTCCTCACCCACCTTGTACCTTGTACCTTGCACCTTTTCCCCTGCCTCTTCAAACATCGGCAGTAATATTTCCTCCGTTGTCCCAGGATAAGTTGACGATTCCAATGTAACAATTTGTCCGCTGCGTAAATATTGAGCGGCTACTTTCCCGGAATTTTCAATAAAACTCAAATCCGGTTCACGATGATGATCTAGCGGAGTTGGAACACAAATTATAACAGCATCGCATTCCGTTAATCTCGAAAAATCGTTTGTCGCCTCAAACTTCCCGCTTCCTACAGCCTTCTTAATACTTTCCATTGCAATATGCTTTATATAACTCTCCCCTCTCATCAAGATCGGTATTTTTCTTTCATCAATATCAAATCCAATTGTAGTTAACCCTTTCTTTGCATACTCTAATGCCAGCGGTAATCCTACGTATCCCAATCCGATAACTCCGATTACTGCAGTACGATTTTCAATTTTCTTCAATAACTTCTCTTTGTTATTCATGTTTCCCTCAAAATGATGTTTAAAATTTACAAATATTCTTCAAACTACTTTGTCTTTTTCCTCACCGCTCTAATTCTTCAACTTCGTAACTGAACATTCTGTCCCCCGTTTTTGCTTTTTTTTGCCTCTTCCCAACATTAAAATTCTTGCCGCTGCATTAATCATATGTAGTCTTTGGACTAAAGCCCAGTTGGAGTCATATTCTTATAGTCTCGCCCTTAAGGGCGGGGCTATATTATTCAATCATTTCTCGGCTTTAGCCAAAATGTTTTTAACATTACAGTCGAATATTTAGCTATCCTTTTTACGCCTGCCCCGTGCCTTTGCGTCTTCTGAATCCCGAGACCTTTGCGGGATTACGGGGCCTGTACCATTTACCCCATGGGTTTGCGCTTTTTGCAAGTTTACCTAAGTTTACTCCGCGCATTTGCGTATTTTGCTTCCCGCTTTAATAGAGTAGTGAATACAATTTCCGTTTTTAATTTTCTTCCGCACCTTAAAAAGAATTACGCCCGGAATCTGATCTGTCCCGTGCTATTTACGGGAGCGAAGTGAAGGGTTAGAAGAAAAATACATTCGTCATTTTATATACGCTGTTATTATTTTTCTTCCCGAAGCGGAACGAAGATTTAACAATTATTTTTAAGTGCAGTTTCTTTTGGTACTCGTATGTTGGAATAAGGAAATAAATCAGTCATATTAGTCATGCATTAATAAATCTAGGCTTAAGGGATGGTAGAGCGTTTTTGGTTCAGATACATAAAAATGATATCGGAGAAAAGTTATTACTCACTGTCCCTTTAAAGCTTCTAAAATCTGAACAGTACTTAGAGATTCCGCCATAATGGAAATCCCGGATAAAATACGAGTTAAGTTTAAGAGAAGCCTAAAGCCGTATTGAGTTCAAGTAACAAACAAAGAACGGAGATATTCAATGGATATTATCAAACAAGTAGTTGGTGTTGATGTATCGAAGGATACCCTAGCTGTCTGTTATGGAACAATAGATCAAAATCAAAACCAACAACTAACTGACTCAGTAAGCTTCACAAATAACCAGAGCGGTTTTCGAGAACTAATGTCCTATGCAAAGAAAAAAAGAGGACAATCAAAAGCACCACTTTATTTTGTAATGGAAGCAACCGGAGTTTATTATGAAAACCTTGCCTACTTTCTAAACGAAAAACATCAGAAAGTAATTGTACTTCTGCCGAACAAAACAAAGAACTATTCAAAAACTCTAAGCATTAAATCAAAGACCGATCCTCTTGATGCACGCATGATTACTCAGTTTGGTCTTGAAAGACAAATGCAACTGTGGTCTGTTCCAAACCCAATAATGAAAGCTCTTAAAGCCCTTAGCAGAGAATACCAATCAAAGAAAGACATAGCTGCTCATATTAAGAATCAGATGCATGCTGAAGAACATTCTCATAAACCAATGAAAGAATCATTGAAGAGAAACCAAGCAAGCTTAATGTTCTTTGAAAAACAGTTGCTTGAGATAGAAAAACAAATCACAGTTTTAGTCAAAGAAGATGATGACTTAAGTGGTCGTATTAATAAAGTCGATAAGATAGAAGGTGTAGGTTTTATGACCATAGTATCTATCATCTCTGAGACAAATGGTTTTGCCTTAATTGAAAATGCAAAGCAACTTGCCAGCTATGCCGGTCTTGATGTTGTTTATAATGAATCTGGATTAAAGAAACACAGAACAACAATATCCAAGAAAGGAAATAAGCGATTAAGAAAAGCTGTTTACATGCCGGCTCTCTCCGCTACCAGACATAATCCAAAGTTAAAAGCTCTCTATGCACGCATAATAAGCAGAAGAGGAGTAAAGAAAATTGCTCTGATAGCCGTTGCTAGAAAACTTCTTCTTTTGATCTACACAATATTTACAAAGAACGAAGAGTATATCTCTAATTACAACCAAGCTGCTTGTTGAAAAATATACGATGAATTTTTAATAATATATCTACAAGCTGTACTTGACTTTTTACACAGTACCTTTTCTTACGTTAAGAAAAGAACAGACACTCCATTCTTATCTTACTTAAACGGATATGTCCCGACACCAAACTGTTGCCAATTAGAGCGTCAAGGACATAAGTCCTGACGCTACTAAATAACTTGTGGCGGACTTCCGTCCCGACACTGCATAATTATCTTGCAAAGGTTTGTATCTCATCAACCAGTCCCTGCTTGTAGGCAACCTGCACAATCTTCCAGTCATCTTTTCTGTTAAAATAGAGAGCGCAGTAATTGCGCTGAATGAGAGTTCCGTTAAACAAATAAAATTCCATCCGCTCAACTCCCTCTTCACTCTTAACAAAGCTCAAAGCATAATCAACAAATCGAGTCATTGCTAATTCAGTCTCATCAGTTAATAGACTCATCAGATAATCAACATCTTCCTTGAGTCCGTTTGATGCTCTATCAATTAATTCCTTTACAATTCCCATAATAATTCTCTTAAAACAATTAAATGCTGTATCATTCTTTCAGCACCTTAAAAAGAACTGCTAAGGGCTTTAGCCCAATCTCTTCATGAAAGCAGCTCTATTCCTTGCCCCGGCAAAGTATATCGAACGAGTTAAGTATATCCGCAACAAATTTTGGAGAACCGTAAAAGACATACTTCGCCTTTTCAATTTCGGGATAGTAAAAGAAATCGAAACGGGATTTGCCGTCACTATCTCTATCGCTGTTTAGCATAGCCATTAGAGAATTTGAGATTCTTGATGCCTCTTCCGAGTTCTGCTCTTTTACTTCCACAACCGCGCTTACACTAATTCTTTCTCCAATCGTTTCATAATCCGGACTCTTTTTAGGAGTACTCTCCGTATGCAGTTCTCCGTGGCAGTAGACTCTTAGATCATCCTCCGTAATACGCCAGGAGCGGCCGATCTTTCTGGCCTTAATCTTCCCCTCACCAATAAAACGTAATATTGTTTTTGGATG
>JBHEKZ010000347.1:0-3688 GCA_041859025.1 Melioribacteraceae bacterium
CTTACTGCAATGAAAGAAAGCGGGAATAAATTTGTTGGTTGTCTTTATTGCGGAATTATGCTTACACCTACCGGTCCAAGAGTCGTAGAGTTTAATTGCAGATTTGGTGATCCGGAAACTCAAGTAGTACTTCCACTTATACATGGTGATTTTTTAGGTTTACTTTATTCAGCTTCAATTGGAAAAATCCGGAAAGACTTAGTTTCGCTTTTGAATTCTACTTCGATTTGTGTTGTAATTGCTTCACGGAACTATCCGGATAGCTCTGAGAAGGGAGTGGAAATTTTTGGGTTGGAAGAATTTCCTTGTAACCAGTCTCATATTATTCATGCTGGAACTAAAGAAGTTAAAGATAAGATTGTTACAGATGGTGGAAGAGTTCTCGGCTTAGTAACAACAATTGAAGAAAATAATTTAAAGCTCTGCAAACAAAAGGCTTACGAGGCAATAACAAAAATTCAGTTTGATGGTATGCAATACAGAAAAGATATTGCTGATAAAGGAATTTTAGCTAAAAGCTAAATCAACCCGGAGGCCAATTTAGTTTTCTTCCTCCGAGCAAATGAATGTGTATATGAGGAACTTCTTGACCCGAATCAGCTCCCGAATTCAGGACTAATCTAAATCCACTCTCAAAAATTCCAAGTTGTTTGGCTATAATGTTTGCTGCTTCATATAAATCACCTAAGAGCTTGGAATGCTTTAAGGGATCAATATCTCTTGCAGATTCAATCTCAGTAATTTTAGGAATTATTAATACGTGCACCGGCGCTTGTGGATTGATATCGTTAAATGCTAGAACAGAATCCGATTCGAAAACAATCTGAGCCGGAATTTCTTTGCGGATGATTTTAGCAAAAATAGTTTCGGACATAACTAATCCTTCTCAATTTCATACTTCTTCAATTTGTTATACAAATGGCTTCTTTGAATACCTAAAATTTCGGCTGTTTTACTCATGTTCCAGCCATTCGCGTTAAGTTGTTTTACAATAAAGGCTTTTTCTGCTTTCTCTTTGAATTCTTGAAAGCTATTTGAGATATTTAACAAGTCATCAGTTTGACTACTAGCTGATTGCACGAAAGTATATACTTCTTTATCACTGATTTCGGTTTTTGAAACCATTATTACAATTCTCTCTACAACATTTCTGAGCTCACGTACATTGCCTTTCCAAGTGTGACTCTGAAAAGCTTTCAATGCTGAGGCAGAATATGTCTTTTGGGCGAATTTATTCTTTTCACAAATCATTTTTGAGAAGTGCTCTACTAGCAGAGGAATATCTTCTTCTCTTTCTCGGAGCGGGGGAATATGAATTGGAATAACATTTAATCTATGGTAAAGATCCTCTCTAAAATTTCCGCGTGATGTTTCTTGAACCAAATCCTTATTTGTTGCCGAAATAATTCTCACGTCAACATCAATTTTTGATGAACCGCCAACACGCTCTATCCGGCCTTCTTCAATAGCTCTAAGTACCTTAGCTTGTGCTTGTACACTCATATCTCCGATCTCATCCAAAAATAGATTTCCGCCATCAGCCAACTCGAATTTCCCTAATCTCTGTTTAACTGCTCCTGTAAAAGATCCTTTTTCGTGTCCAAACAATTCAGATTCGATCAGTTCTTGAGGAATAGCCGCACAATTGACCTCAATTAATTCTCGGTTTGTGCGCGGACTAAGTCTGTGTACTTCCTGAGCGATTAATTCTTTACCAGTACCATTTTCACCGGTAATTAGAATTCTAGCATCAGTAGTTGCAACTCTTGCAACTGTTTCTAAAATACTTTGAATTGCAGAACTAGTCCCAATTATTTTATCATTAGTTAGAAGTTCTCGCTTGAGCTTTTTATTCTCTTTTGCAAGTGAAGCATTATTAACTGCATTCCGAACGGCAATGAGCAGTTTATCTCTATCAATTGGCTTTTCAATAAAATCGAAGGCTCCAAGCTTTGTTGCCTTAACGGCATTTTCTACACTCCCGTGCGCTGAGATAACAATAGTCTTAAGTTCAATTTCTTTTTCTCTCATCCAGTTAAGAACTTCAAAGCCATTTTTACCAGGCATATTAATATCTAACAGAAGAGCGCTGTAATCTCCATACTCCAGCTTAGATAAACCTTCGGTCGAATCTGTTGTAAAATCAACCATATAATCCTCGTATTCGAGAATCATTTTAATGCTTTCGCAAATCGCTCTTTCATCATCAATAATTAAAACTGATTTCATATTCCTTCTCTGAAGTAAAGTAATTGATATACTAGTAAAGCATTAGACGGCTTTGAAGTAGAATCGGCTTTTAGCATCTCAGCAAAAAGTTCACCTAGATGATTTGCAATTAAATCTCTACCATCAAGTTCACCGTTGGCAAAAAAGTTTTGCTCCGTTTTTTCAACAAAGATACCCATAAATTTTGAGAAGTTGAACACGCTTATATTATAATGTAAAAATGCATTACCAAAGAAATGAGAAAGCTTATCCTTGTCACCAAAGTCGTTTGTAGGGGAATTAAAAAAAAGTCTTTTAGGTAAATTTTTAAGCCGCTTATTAAAAATATTTTTGGGCGGAGAGGGAAGAGGTCTTTTTAGAATGCCGATAAAAGGAAATCTGAAATCGATTTTATCAAATGGAAGACATGCAAAAGTCAAACAAAGCAAAGCTTCGGAAATATCGTTTTTGAAATACTTGGCTGATTTTGAAAAGAGTAAGTCAACTTTTTGAAGATCAGTTGTAGTTTGTCTTAAGTTAGCAAACTCATCGGAGGCAATATAATCAGACAAATAAAAAAGTCCATCGTAAAAAGATTGCCCTGTGGACTTGCTCAGTAATAACAGCAAAAAAAAAGCTATGTAAACAACTCTGTGAAAACGAGATTGTATTACTTTGGAGAATTAAAAATTACATCTGAGAGCAGGAAATCTGCAATTTGATATGGCGACTCTTCACCATCAACAACTTTTTTTAAAGAGTTATTTAGCCATATTGAACGATCACCTTGCCAGAGGTTCTCTTTAATTTTTAATTCTACTATTTCTTTTATACGGATTCTGAAATGCTCTGCACGCTTTTCAGCAAGAATTTGGTTTTGTTCGAGAAAAGCTTTGTGCCTTTCTATTTCATCCGCAATTTCTTGAATTCCGAAATTTTCGGAGGCTATAGCTTTTATGATGTTTGGCAGCCAATCTTTTTCTGTGTGATCTCTCATCATTAAAATTGTTCTTAATGCCATTATAGCACTTTCAGAGCCGGGGCGGTCGCTTTTATTCAAAACAAAGAAATCCGCAATTTCCATTAAGCCGGCTTTCATGGCTTGTATTGAGTCTCCGGATTCAGGAACAAGAACTACGATGGTAGAATCGGCAGTATTCGCAATATCAAGTTCGGATTGACCAACTCCAACTGTTTCGAAGATGATGTAATCATATCCGGCTGCATCAAGAATATCTGCGGCATCTATTGTTTTTTTACTTAAGCCCCCAAGGCTGCCTCGAGTAGCCATGCTTCTAATAAATACTCCCGGAGCAACGCCTAGTTCGCTCATGCGTACACGGTCTCCTAACAGAGCACCGCCTGTGAAAGGGCTAGTAGGATCCACAGCAATTATACCGACAGTTTTATTTTGCTTGCGGTAAAATTTTGTTAACTGATTAGTTAGTGTCGATTTCCCCGCACCGGGAGGACCGGTTAT
>JBHEKZ010000290.1:0-3661 GCA_041859025.1 Melioribacteraceae bacterium
GTCCGGCTAGCGAATCTAAAAATCCGGGGCCATTTAAGAACGCGATATCAATTACACTGCGTAAAAATAGAACCAGTATACCAAGTGCAAGAGGTACGTCAATATTTACAATACGTTTGCGCAATCCTTTCCACGCGGAAATAAAATAATCGCTGGAGCTGTAAAAGAACACCGGCAGAGAAAGGATTATGTTGAGCACGGCGAAAATCTTTTTTAGCTCATCATGCTGAGCAACATTAATAGAAAGATATTCGGGAAAACTTAAAAGCATAATATTGCCAAAGCAGAAACCGGCAATGCCGATTTTATAATAAAGACTTTTATATTCGCTTCTAACTCTTTTTTCTTTTTTATCTTCAAGATTTAGGAGCGGTTCATAACCGATTGAATCCAGCAGTTCTACAATTTTTTTAAGTGAAGTTGTTTTTTCGAGATAAGTAACAAAAAGTTTCTTCTGCAAGAAATTAACTTTGGAAGAGATAACTCCGCCGTCAAGGTTGTAAAGATTTTCCAATATCCATATGCAAGAACTGCAGTGCATCTGAGGAATATCGAAAGTTACATTCGTTTTAACTTCGTTGGAAAAATCGATAAGCTTTAAGCGAAGATCGGCATCATCAATAAAATCATAATTACGTTTTGTGTAATACTTGCGCGTAGCGC
The DNA here is from genome assembly GCA_041859025.1 of Melioribacteraceae bacterium. Taxonomy (GTDB): domain Bacteria; phylum Bacteroidota; class Ignavibacteria; order Ignavibacteriales; family Melioribacteraceae; genus Stygiobacter. The sequence goes on from JBHEKZ010000290.1 coordinate 664, forward strand.
CGGGGTTTTTATCTATAGAATAGTAATTGCATAGATTGTTTTTATCAAGGAGTTCGAATACGGTTTTACAGCCATTACAACAAAAGACTTTTTCGTTAAGTCTTATAGAGTTGTCCGGACATTCATCACCGCAATGGTAACAAGCCGCTTTTGTTTCAACTGTTCTTTCGAGTAAGTCTTTCTGTTCCAATCGTATTAGTTTTGGGTAAGTTCTATTTTCTACTCCAAGTTAATAATTTTAGATATTATATCGAAATATAATTGGACTTTGATAACCGAGATTGACAATTTGCTAACCAAAATTTTGAGGTACTAGTGGAATCGTTGAAAGAAAAAATTGTTTTTATAACCGGAGCTTCATCCGGAATTGGAAAATCTTGCGCTTATGCATTTGCAAAGCAAGGCGCCAATGTTATAATCAGCGCAAGAAGGCTTGAAATTGTTAAAGAAATTTCAAAAGATATTGCTGAAAAGTTTGGAGTGAAGGCGCACGCTTTTAAACTTGATGTAAGAAGTAGAGAAGATATTACAAATGCAGTAAACAACTTGCCGGTTGAATGGAAAGCAATTGATATTCTCATCAACAATGCCGGGCTTGCAAAAGGCATGAATAAGTTTTACGAAGATGATGCCGGCAACTGGGACGAAATGATAGATACTAATGTTAAAGGTTTGCTTTTTGTTACTAATGCAATTTTACCCGGAATGATAGAAAGAAAGTTTGGACATATCATTAACATTGGTTCAATCGCCGGACACGAAGCTTATCCCAAAGGTGCGGTTTACTGCGCAACCAAGCATGCTGTTGATGCAATTACCCGTTCTTTGAGAATGGATACTATTGATAAAAACATTTTGGTCAGCACTATCGATTCCGGTCTTGTAGAAACCAACTTCAGCAACATTCGTTTTGGCGATGCGGAAAAAGCAAAGAATGTTTACAAAGGTTTAACTCCTCTTACCGGAGATGATGTTGCCGATGCGGTTGTATTCTGTGCCAGCCGTCCAGCGCATGTAAACATTGCGGAAATTACTTTGCTTGCTTCAAGACAAGCTTCCGCAACAATTTCATACCGTGAATAATTTCATAAAAAAAAAGAGGCTGGCATTTGCCAACCTCTTTTTTGCTTACTAGATATTTCTATATCAATAAAATATACTTACATCGCCGGCGCCTTCGCGTATAACCTCTGGTTCTTCACGGCTAAGATCAACAATGCTGGATGGCTGACCATCCAATGTGCCGGAAGCAAGCATTAGATCAACCTGGTTTTCAAATAGGAGTTTAATTTCTTCTGGATTAAATAACAATTCACCGTTCCGTTTTGTAACGCTGGTGCTAACAATTGGATTCCCCATCTCTTTTGCTAATTCCAAAGCAATGTTGTTATCAGGAACTCTAATTCCAACAGTCTCACGCTTTGTCCAAAGTTTTTTAGGAACCTCTTTTGCTGCGGGTAAAACAAATGTATAAGGACCTGGCAAAAGCTTCTTCATAGTTTTATATGCATAATCGGAAACTCGGGCGTACTTTGCAATGTCTTTAAGATTGGGACAAATGAAACTGAACAGCTTTGTACCCGCATCTTGCTTAATATAATAGACACGTTCAAGCGCTTCTCTGTTAAATATGTCGCAGCCGATACCGTAAACAGTATCGGTTGGATAAATTATAACACCGCCGCTTTTTAATACTTCAACCGCTTTGTTGATGAATCTTAACTGAGGTGTAACGGGATGAAGTTCGTAGTATTCCATAAAATACTCCTTCCTTAATGAATTAATAATACTAAACAGAATAGATTGAAAATTTGCCGCGCATGAAAATAAGGGCGGCTTTACACACACACTTTTTCTTTTTGGAATAAACGTATTTCTTGCGGAAATGGTTCTGGTAAGAATTTAGAACAGCTTTTCTCTGCATTTCGAGGTCTTTGAAAAAGTTCTGCCTTAAGAAAGGGAGATAAAAACAAATAGTCAATAGAAAATTTTTGCTATTTTCTCTACATCACAATTTAAACTATTGAATGAAAAAGCTTAACGGTATATCAAAACAAGTTGTGGTACTTGGATTAATAAGTCTTTTCACTGACTTTGCGAGCGAAATGCTCTATCCAATCACACCATTATTTTTAACTGCTACATTAGGTGCATCAATGGCGGTTGTAGGGTTGATAGAGGGCGTTGCGGAAATTACAGCCGGTTTTTTGAAAGGCTATTTTGGAGCTCTATCGGATAAACTTGGCAGGCGTTCAATATTTGTGGTTATTGGCTATGGTTTATCCGGAGCTGTAAAATCAATACCGGGGATAATTGCAACTGTTCCATCAATTATTACAGCAAGAATTATAGATAGAATTGGGAAGGGAATAAGAACGGCGCCGCGCGATGCATTGCTTGCAGCGGAAGCAAATGGAAATAGCGGCGCTGTGTTTGGTTTCCACCGCGCAATGGATACGCTTGGTGCGGTTGCCGGACCTTTAGCCGCATTAGGTTTGTTGTATTTTATTCCGGGGCAATATCAAACAATATATTTGATTGCCTTAATACCTTCTCTGCTTGCGTTTGGATTTACACTGGTTGTTAAGGAAAAGCAAACCCCTGTAGCTGCACCAAAAAAAAAATCTATTTGCAATTCTGGAAGTCGGCGCCTAAAGAATACAAGAGATTATTAATCATTGTAGTTCTTTTTTCGTTTGTAAACAGCAGCGATGTTTTCTTAATACTCAAATCCAAACATGTTTCCGGTTCCGATACTGCTTCTATACTTGGATATGTGTTTTACAATTTCATCTATGCATTTGCATCATATCCTATCGGGCTGCTGGCCGATAAACTGGGCAAGAAAAAAATGTTTTCGTTTGGATTAATAATTTTTTCTGTTGTGTATTTAGGTTTTGCTCTAAGCGGTTCGGCGGCTCTTATGTTGGGATTATTTGCATTGTATGGAATTTATGCCGCTTCAACTGAAGGCGTGTCAAAAGCATGGGTTTCCGAT
>JBHEKZ010000480.1:0-3383 GCA_041859025.1 Melioribacteraceae bacterium
GTTAGGTAATGTACCATTTGCATTGTCTAGCGTAATAGATTTATTACCTGTAACAACCACAATTCCGTTTCCAACCGTACCAGCAGTTGCAGAAACGACTGTTCCTAATTTAGTTACTGCTAAGTTTGCAGCAGGAGTCCATGTTAATTGGAAATCGCCCAATTTAACTGTGCCACTGTTATTAATATCACCAGTTAATGTAGAGTTTGCACCTATTTGAACTGTACCAGCAGTTAAAGTAAGAGCAGCAGTATTGAAACCAGCATCAAACTTACTTGTACCAGCAGTATTTGTAATTGCCGCAGCTTTAACAGCACTTGAAACTGTAACTGTTTTACCTGCATCATTAACTGTTAAAGTGCCTGTGCCAAGATCAGCTGGTAATTCAGAACCAGCAGTAATATCAGCTACTGCAGCACCAGCTAATGTGAAATCATAAGTTACATTTGTATTTGCACCAAATGTTGGAGTTCCGGAAATAGTTCCATTATTTCTTGTAACAGTAGCACCGCTTCCAACAACAAGGCTACCGCCATTAAGTACTACAGAACCTGTTCTTAGATAAAGAGCAGCAGCGGTAGTACCAACATTGATTGTTCCACCAGTTAAAGTAACTGTTTTACTGGCACCAGCATTAAAGCTAACGCCATTTGGGAAAGTTGCAGTTGTAATGTTATTAAAAGTTGTAACTGCAATAGATACAGCTTTGTTAACATTTAATTGACCACCACTTTCAGTATAGTTATCAGCAGCGATGCTGATAATATCGCCAGCAACAACCTGTGCAAGACCTAAAGTATATGTCACAGATTTGAATGGCTGAGCGGCAGTAGTACCACTGTAAACTCCTATGTTGTCAATACCATTCGTGTTATTGACATACCAGGTAGTTTGAGCTTGCAACGTACCGCCAATTAATAGCAGCGTCACAAACAACAAACTTGTTAATAGGTTTTTCAAATTCATTTTTTTCTCCCTATTGGTTGAAAAATTAATTAAGTATTACTTGATTTGTTACTACACACATTACACACACAAACAAACTTTTGGGAAGGACCGCCCCTAAGTTGGTAGTTGAAATTGCATTAATGTCCTCCTGTTTGTTTTTAAATATAGTTATTGGTTGAAAATTTACTTTAGAGACACACACTGTCCGTCGGTATTTAAAAGGTAAGTTGTTAAAAATCACGTACTTAGACCAATTCTCTTTATTTTATGGTTTAATATAATAAGCTGGATATATCTTGTCAAGGGATTTTTATGTAGGAAAACGTAGAAATTCATCATTTTTATGTGTTTTTGTCTGTTGTGTGTTAAAAGACTGTGTTTAAAATATAAATTCATGCTACACCAGTCAATATTTATTTAAAAAAACTTTTAAAGCTTTAAAGACTTTTGTCTCCGGGCACATAGCATACATTCTAAGACACGGAATTGCTAAACAACTTTATTGATCCATCTTTCATAGCACAAATTACTTTTGAAACCAATTCTTTTCTAAATAAACCATGTTCAACAATTCCCGCTCTTCTCTCTAATATAGAAGCGAACTCATCAACATTTTCAATCGCATTAACCTTTGCATCTAAAATAAAGTTTCCTTCATCTGTAATTAATTGTTTACCATCTTCCATAGTTCTTATATTAACAGCGGATCCATGAGATTCGATAAATACTTTTTCCGACTCCAAAGCGAATTGTAAAACTTCAATGGGAATTGCGAAATTCAAACCAAGTTTATGGGAAATTTTAGTTTCATCAATAATTACAACAAATCTCTTACTAGCTTGAGCAATAATTTTTTCGCGAAGCAACGCACCGCCACCGCCTTTAATTAAATTGAGATCTGTGTCTACTTCATCTGCGCCATCTATATATATATCTATAGGAGTAAGTAGTGAGTCGTTTTTCGTATCTCTTTTTTTGTTTATCAATGTATAGAGTTCATTAACCGTGGTCAAAGGGACACCTAACTCATTCGCCTTTAGTTCAGTTTGTTTAGAACTGGCTACGCATGTAATATTCTTCAATTCCCCGCTTTTAATTCTCTCAGAAATTCTTACCAAAGCAAAATGAAAAGTAGAACCTGTTCCCAGCCCAACAACCATTCCATCTTTAATCTCATCAACTGCTTTTTCAGCTGCTATTTTTTTTATAGTATCTATATTCATGCATTTCTCCATGAAAAAATCGAGCCAAAATATAATGTTTGAAAACGGAATGGTTTCACCTTTAATTTAAAAACAGCTAAGAATAATTTTCGCAGCTACACGAAGATATTTTAAGCCACGTTCAAGTCGCTATTTATGTAATCCATTCAAAACATTCTTTTACCAAATGACACATTTTACTGCAATCACAAAGCCTGGTCTGTAATTATGCGTCTCATTTTTAACAAGCCTTTAATAAGTATATGAACGGCCTGTGACAAGCCTTAAAATTTTCTGTTTTATAAAGACAAGTTCTGTCATAATGGCGTAAGTATTTCCCTTTAATTGTAAACCTACGGCTTTCTTTGTTATCTTTGCATCAATATTAATCAAAGCCATGCCATTGAACTTATTTGAATATGAAAAAAGAAAAAGAAGATGGGTTTTTATCATCGGCTTTGTAGTGTGTTTAATATTATTGAATATCATACTCTATTTTATTTCGAAAGCTTAACTATGAATAAAAACAACGTCTATATAGAAACATACGGCTGCCAAATGAATTTTGCTGACACCGAGCTTGTAATGGGTATTCTGAAAAACAAAGGCTTTGATGTAGCAAAAGAAATTGAAGACGCAAATATCATCCTATTGAATACTTGCAACATCCGTGACAATGCCGAACAAAAGATTCATGCTCGTTTAGAACATTTAAGAGGGAACAAGAGAAGAAATCCAAATGCAGTTGTCGGTGTTCTTGGTTGTATGGCAGAGCGACTCAGAAAAGACCTAATCGAAGAGAAAAAAATTGTTGACCTTGTTGTTGGTCCAGATGAATACCGCCGTTTACCGGAATTTATTGATGCTGCTTACGGCGGAGAAAAAGGTATTGGAGTTAAGCTATCAAGAACAGAGACTTACGATGACATTACACCATTTCGTGAAGATGGTTTAAGCGCATGGATATCTGTAATGCGAGGATGCGATAAGTTCTGCACATTCTGCGTTGTTCCGTTTACCAGAGGAAGAGAAAGAAGCAGAGCACTTCAATCTATCGCAACTGAAGTGAAAGAACTTGGTGTACGTGAATTTAAAGAGGTAACTCTTCTCGGCCAGAATGTAAATTCTTATACAGATGAAAGAAAAGACTTTGCAGATCTACTTGCTGCTTGCGCTATTGCCGATCCAAGAGTAAGAATTCGTTTCTCCACTTCTCATCCGCAAGATTTATCT
>JBHEKZ010000519.1:0-7188 GCA_041859025.1 Melioribacteraceae bacterium
CCTACCATTTCAAAAGTACCTGAAACTATAAGTGCTTTTTTTAGTGTTGGAGTATGTGTTTCTTTAAAGCCACCTTTTATGCTTGCCCAAGCTGCTGGTTTTTTATCAGCGCCCATGCTGAATTACCAACAACATAATCCGCCGTATTTAATGTTGGCCATGCTGTACCACGAGGCGTGTTTCCCCAAGCGTCTACGTAATAAGCTTGCCATGGTGCTTCTGGCACTGTAATAGAACTGCCTAGAGTAACTTTAACGTTTGCCAAATTAACTTGTTTTGTAGTTGCATCTAAGTCATTATTACATGCAAAACCAATACTATTGAAAGTTACTTGTTTAACTCTATCGTCTATAAAGGAGCCGCCCCACCAATAGTAATTCTGCGAAGTAGCAGCATGTTGCTGTACAAAATACCATTTCACTTCGTTGGTGCCATCGGCCAAAGGTTTAACTGAAATTGCAAAATCATAAACTCCTGCAGATGCAACTTGGCGTGTAGGAGCCTGAACCACAGTTGTAAAAGGACCACCACCATTTGAATTTGTACTTGTCCAAGATTTAGAATTAATTAGAGGCCAGTTAGTACCTCTATTACCTTGTGGCCAAGTGTTATAAGTATTTGAAATTTCCCCGACACCTGTAACAGGAGTAAAAATGTACCCATTGCCATTTGAAGTTTCACTCCATGCAGCAGTAGGAGTGTTTTTCCCAGTTAGTACACCATCTTCGTTAAATAAAGCAAAACGAAGCCATGTATAGGCATTGTTTGCGCCGCCACCCACAAATTCAAAAGTACCAGTAATTACGAAAGCTTGAGAAGTAGTTGCTGTAATTGGAGCAAAACCACCTTTAATTGACATCCAACCCGAAGGTTTTTCTGTACCGCCCATAGATCCAGAACCAGCCGGCGTTGTTGCCGTGTTTAGGATTGTCCAACCATTTGTACCGCGAGGTGTTGAGCCCCAATCACTTACAAGAGTTTGGGCATTAATAGTAATCACACCCAGCATTGCTAATACTGCAAAAACGTAAGTTAGCTTTTTCATAAGCCTCCTCTTAGTTATTATTCATTATTAAGAAAATACTTTGTATTACTTTGTTGGTTTTTAATTCTTTTCAACTTTGCTGCTACTATTTTTTAACAATAACTCTTTACTTACATCTTGATTTATTAAGAAAGAGAATTGTTCTAAGCAATTCTCTTTTCATCAACATCATTATTTCATAAGAACGAATTTTTTAGAAATAGATATGCTTTCTGATTGCAGACGATATACGTAAACACCGCTTGCCAATTTCGCACCGTCAAAATCTGCTCTGTAATTTCCAACTTGTTGAACACCTTCAAACAGCGTAGCAACTAACTGGCCAAGCATGTTATATACTTTAAGCGATACTTGTCCAGATTTTGGAATTGAGTAATTAATTTGAGTTGTCGGGTTAAACGGATTTGGATAATTCTGACTTAAGTTATATTGTGTAGGAATTTGACCAGCAATCTCTTGTATATCAGTTAAGCCTTTTGTTAAATAGTTATCTATAGTTTTGCTTTCAGCAGCTGCTTGCGCTTTCCACTTTGCGTATTCTGTTGGATACCAATGATAAAGATCACCTAACGGGTACCCGCCCATAGCAGCTGTTTTTAAAGTAGCATTTGTATAGGACAAGTTTTCTTCTAAAGGCCATTTACCTGCAAGACTGTTTTCCTTAAACTTCCATGACCAATCAGTGTCAGTATTATCATTCCATTTTCTATTCATAAAAGACTTTAATGAATCCAGATTTGTTGGTGCTAATACAAAACCCGGGACTGCATTATCATATAACTTTTCTTTGTTCATTAATGGGAATACTTTTTTACCGGTGGCTACGTCAAGTGTATCAAAGAAACGCAATGTTCCTTTGCTTAACATTGGTTGAGGTATTGGAACTTGATCATTCTCTCTATTCTTTTTCTTCGCTTGAGAGTAAGGAGAGTTCTGCATCCAATCTGTTAGCCATGGTTCAAGACCATAACTGTTATAACCAAAATAAACTTTTCTATCAGCCTCTGTGAAAGGCGGTACAAATCCAAAGTTCTTAACGCTATCTATTCTAATAGTTCCGCCATTTTGATCACCAGTACCAGTAGTAGCTGGAATATCTCCGAACATAAAAGTATTACAGAATATAGAATTTGAAACCGACATAGTCTTCCACCATCCAGATTCAAGCGGAAACACTACAACGTTAAAAAATGTACAGTGATTAAACCTAACATCATCTCCATACTCTGCACCTTCCTGCATGTACACATAACCAATATTCGCGAATGTACAGTTTTCGAATAATACTGAATTTATATGCCAACCAGTGCTACTAAATGGGAAAGAAACTGCTCTTCCATAATATCTAAAATGCTTATCAATGTTATTCTTAAAGTATGTATTCCTAATTACCATGTTAATTGATGCTGTTTTAACAGTAATTGAACCAGCACCTTGTGCAGCGCTGCCATATTCAATTAAACATCCTTCAAAGTTAGCAGTCTTTGTTACTCCAGGATTATCCTCAAGTGAAATAACAGTGCCTACTTGATCGCCAAGCACATTGGCAAATAAAAACCAAACATTCTTCACAAAAAGATCGCCAAATGCAGTTATCATATAGTCTCTATTAACACCTTCAGCGGCAGTCCAAAGAATTTGCGGCAATCCGGTTGCTTGTGTATTACCTGGCTCGGGAGCAGTAATTGTTAATTTTTGACCAGCTGGAACTTCGATTGTACCGGTCAAAATATAGTAGCCGTATGGCTCTAATTCGAACGTAGTATTTGAAAGTGTTCCAGCAGTTTTAGCCTTATCAATTGCGTTGTTCAGATTGCCGCCTGTTCCACCAAAAGCATCACTGGGAACCTTAACAACCGATTGCCCCAGCAATAAAAATGGAAAAAGAAGTGCAACTAGAAAAACTGTAGTTAAAGCTTTCTTCATTTTGAGCCTCCTTATTAATGTATTAAACAGTTCGATTTTCAAATGGAAACAAAGAACAGTATTACTCTTTGCTTCCATGCCATATATTGTTACATACTTAAATTAAACCTGACACCAAGATTCGCAGTTAATCCATAATTTTTCTGGTTAGTGAATCCGCCGATAGTGGTCTGCCTGGAAATATTTTGCCTGTTATTAATGTTATTGACATCAAGAAAAACTTGTAAATCGTACCAAGGAAGTTTTTGTCTAACAGCGATATCAGTTCTGAAATAATCGTCAGTAAAACCGTCTGCTTCAGGATAAGCACCAATGTATGTAGCTGCATTTCCTTGGAAAACAAATGAAACTTTTACAGAAAAACCTTCATAGTCATATCCCAAGTAGACATTGGCAATATCATTTGGTTGGAATATTAATCTGCCGGCTCTAGAACTATCAATTTGTATATAGGTAGGATTTGCTCTTGTACCACCTACTCTTTCTTTCGTCCAAGGATATCTTGTAGAAGAGTTAATGTGTGTATAGTTCACACCTAATAGTAATCCATCAAGAGGGAAAGGCAAGTACCAGAATCTAGTTTGAAAATCAAACTCAACTCCTCGGATGTAAGCCTTGAATTGACTATTGACATATGTTGATAAGGTAGCGCCGTCTACTGGAGGCGAACCAAGCATATCAAACGATTTAACTGAATCTCTACCGGGAAGAGTAAATTTACCCGCACGCAATCTGTAAGAAGTTGAGTAGGTAAAGTTTTTTATTTCCTTGTAAAACCCGCCAATAGTTAATAAACCTAATTCATTACCGTGGAACGTTATCATTAAATCATGATTATATGCCTGCGCCGGTTTTAAGTTAGGATTACCAGAGTTAACAAAATTACCGCCATTGGCAATAGTAAAGTGTGGTGTCAGTTGATGATAATCCGGGCGAGCTAGTGTTTGGGTAAACGAGTATCTCACATCAGCCCAAGAAAGTGGATTAAACTTTAGTTGAACCATCGGCAGAACAAAATGGTTAGACGGGTTAACAGTTACTTCTTTTACATTTGCTTTTTGTTTAGCAGCATCTCGGGAATCGAGTAAATTGTATGCATGGAAAGCAGATTCAACATTTTCCCAACGCACTCCGCCTACAACCGTTAATTCTTGTCCCACATTTACTTGGGACATCAAATAGCCAGCACCATACTTTTCATTGTAGTCATAATCATTTGGTAATTTTTGGTATTCAGTAGTAAACCAACCGCCGGGGGAAATTGCCGGAGCGTTAACAGCATCGAATGCTGAATTTCCGCTTACATAATTTACTATGCCATATAGATATGTCTGATCTGCTGCCCAAAATACTCTGCCGAATTTATCATCTAGAAATGAATCTGTTAACTTGCTGTCTGTAGTCGTAAAATTACTACCATACAATCTTCCAACAGCAGCATCTTTTCTAAGACCGAATTTGGAAATAATTCCATCCATGATCATCTGGTTTATATTAGTAGTTCCAGCACCGGTTCCAACAGATCTCGGATCAAAGTACGGTGTTGTTTGATCATTTGTATGTTTGCTGCTTATGTACTCACCGCCAAATTTTATATAGCCACTGATATCATTACCGAAAATAAATGGAATCTTAAAATCACCTTTTACTAAATTATTTTTTTCTTCGTAAATAGAACTGAATAAGTTGACACTTGTTAGATATGATAAATCAGCACCATTGTATTTAACGTTTCTAATTAATTCTTCAGGTGATGTGTTTATAGGAACAGCTCCCGTCGAAACTCCTCCGGTTTGTTGGAACTGAAAAAATGGGGACCACGGCAAAGAGTTTTTTGAATATGTACCGGCAACTTTCACTTGAGCTGTCATAAAACCAAAATCGTTTTCAAACTCTAAAGAATGGACACCAGATGAAGTAGTGTTCTCTCCAGATCTATTTGTGAAATTAATTTGGTTATTCTTGAAATCAAGGCCTTGATTGTTGTCTGTATAATTGGAAATTAATTGACTGAACATATTTACAGAACGAATAACACCGGTAGAGAACTTGTAATCGGCAATTACGTTTCCGCCAAAGCGCTCTCTTACCTCTTTATGCCGACTAAGAGTAATACCAGTTACTTGTACGGGGTTGAAAGGCAAATTCGGATTATCGCTTGCCACTTGATAACTAGCATTCATGTTATCAGCATCTCTGTCATATTTTTCAATGTTTCCTAAAATGTAAACACCAACTTCGTCGTCAAGAAATCTATTGCTCACACTGGCAACTCCGCGGTAGTTACCATAGTTGCTTGTTTTGGCTGTAAAACCGGATTGCCACATTACATCACTTCTAATTCCGGATGGAGCTTCTCTTAAAGCCATATTTACAACACCACCAATAGCATTAGCATTTAAATCCGGAGTAAGTGATTTAAAAACTTCAATGGACTTAATCATATAAGGAGTAACCATTGTAAGATCAACACTTCTATCAGTATTAACTGATCCGGCGCCAACTCCAGTTGAAGTAACGCCAATTGAAGTGCTGCCGGTTGAGGCCATAGAAATACCACTTACTGTAACAGCATTAAATTGCGGTGCCAAACCTCTAATAACAACTTTATTTGCTTCGCCAGAACTTTCAGTTGTTGAAACACCTGGTAAACGGCTAATCGCTTGTGCGGCATTAAAGTCGGGTAGTTGTTGAATTCGCTGTTCTGATACAACGTTAACAATTTTATCCGATGTTAATTGTTGCTGTATAGCCGATGCTTGGCCTTGAGCTTGAGCTGTGACCACAACTTCTTTGCCTTCAATATCGGTATTGGTCAAAGCAAAGTTTTGGGTCAATGTTGTTCCATCTCTAGGAATTGTCATTTCCAGAGTTTGAGATTCGTAACCTATATATGATACGGGGATTAACTGTTTTCCAGCAGGTATGTTTTTCAGCAAATAGTTTCCATCTAAATCTGCAGCCGTACCAATATTGGTTCCTTTAACCATTACGATTGCCATAGCCAAACCTTCATTCGATGCTTTATCACTTACCTTACCTTTTAAATTGGCAACTTGTGCAAACGTTGGTTGAGCTAAGAAAACAGCCACAAGCAGACATGCCTTAAAAATATTACTCAGAGAGTATTTAAGGACCATTTTATTCTCCTCTGTATTTTTATTGATTTTTTCATCATTCAAAATCTCTTATCAACTCTGAAACGCTTTTCTTCTTTCAGCTAATTCATCAGTTATTTGAATTTCTGTTTGTTTATTTATTTTGTAGAAGACAAGAATTAATGCGCATAGCACAAAAGTTATTGCCGGGAATAAACCCATAGTTAACCGAATACCACTTAGAGCGCTTTCTGTCTGCACTGCATTAGGAATGTAACCGTAAAGTGAAAGAATATATCCGGCAATTGCTCCACCAAAACCTAGACCCGCTTTCAAACCAAAAACGATAGCGGCAAAAACGATTCCAGTAGCCCGGCGGTTGTTCTTCCATTCGGAATAATCAGCAACATCTGCCATCATTGCCCAAAGAAGTGGGATTGTAAATCCGTAAACAAATTGGCGAAGTATTTCAGCTATAAACATGAATTGAATTGCAGTAGGCGGGAAAAACATGAATAACGCTGTAAAGAAAGCTGTACCTAGAAGCCCAGCCATGAATACATTTCGCTTTCCGTAACGCATTGATAATTTTTTTGAGAAAAATATTCCAATAATTGTAGCAACTGTACCCAGCACATTAAACATGCTGAATAAATCTTCTTGCCCCACATAATACTTGAAGTAATAGAGAACAATACTGCCTCTCATTGCAAGAGTTATGAACAATACTATTGTTAGAATGAACATTACTAACCAAGGTCCGTTTTTCAGCAAATCGCTAAAGTGTTCTTTAACAGTTGCTTTTTGAGAAGGAGCCGGTTGAATTCTTTCTTTTGTAGTTGCGAATGTAATTATGAAAAGTATAACTGCGAGTGCAGAGAAAATCCCCATTGTGAATTGATAACCCTTGGCACTATCACCTTGCCCAAAGTAGTTTACCATCGGCAACGCAAGCCCTTGTATTATTAGTTGAGCAAGCATTGCAAAAACAAATCTATAAGATGACAAACTTGTGCGTTCGCCTAAATCACCAGTCATCACTCCACTAAGAGCAGAGTAAGGTAAATTGTTGGCCGAATAAATCATCATTAATACAATGTAAGTAACGTAAGCGTAGAT
>JBHEKZ010000534.1:0-4079 GCA_041859025.1 Melioribacteraceae bacterium
TGAAGACGTTCCGTTCTATCTGCAATTTTGAGTTTCTCAACCAATTCGTTTAAATCCCCCTCAATGATATCAGATAGATTATATAGAGTAAGGCTAATACGATGATCTGTGACTCTGTTCTGTGGAAAGTTGTAAGTTCTGATTTTATCGCTTCGATCTCCACTACGAAATATGGATTTTCTCTGTGCGGCAATTTCATTTGTCTGTTCTCTCATTTTCATATCATAAAGCCGCGACTTCAGAACTTTCATGGCTTTCTGTCTATTCTTTAACTGCGAGCGTTCATCCTGACATTGGACAACCAAGCCGGTAGGAATGTGAGTAATGCGAATTGCAGTTTCAACTTTGTTTACATTTTGTCCGCCGGCACCGCCGCTTCTAAACACATCTATTCTCAATTCACCCGGATCAATTTCTACTTCCACATCTTCAACCTCCGGAAGAACGACAACTGATGCAGCAGAAGTGTGAACTCTTCCGCTGCCTTCGGTAGCCGGAACTCTTTGAACTCTGTGAACACCGCTCTCAAATTTTAAATCGCCGTAAACATTTTCACCAATTAAACTGAATACAACTTCTTTTATTCCACCTATTCCAGTATCGCTAAAATCAATTACTTCAGCTTTCCAGCCACGAACTTCTGCATAACGTGTGTACATTCTGTAAAGATCTGCGGCAAATAAACCGGCTTCGTCACCACCGGTACCGGCACGAATTTCAAATATTACGTTCTTATCATCATCCGGATCTTTAGGTATAAGAAGAAACTTGATCTTTTCTTCCAGCGTAATTTTCTTCTCTTTTAATTCTTTCAACTCGATTTCGGCCATTTCTGTAAGTTCTTTATCGCCGTAGGTATTAATAATTTCTTCGTTTCCCTTTATATTTTTAACAAGTTGTTCATACTCATTGTATGCCTCAACAACATCGCTAAGTTCTCGCCTCTCTTTACCAAGCGCAACATACTTTGCTTGATTCGAAACGATTGTATGATCGGAAAGCTGTTCCTCAATCCTATCAAATTTTTCTTTTATTGTTTTTAGTCTTTCGTAAAGGTCCATTATAATCTCAAAAAATGCGGGCGAAATATACCTATAAAGTAATAAAGTGCACAGGATTTGCAAACGCTACGGATTTGATCGGAGTAGTTTTAAATACTTAAAATATTCTTGCCACGAAAAAGAGGAATCATTAGTTGGCTCGCTCGGTTGCTCCATTAGCATTTGATTAAGCGCCTCAATTATGTTTACCACGGGATACGCATTGTCTCTTAGATAGTGAATCAATTTCATCGTTCGGAAACCGTCGAACCAAAAATACTTCTGTTTTTTTAGCTGATCCACTTTGGTGGTTTCATTTATGATTTTCGTCCATGCGTCTTGAAATGACTGACTGACCAGAAAATTGACAAGGAAAGGATCGATTTCTTTAGCTTTGGTTAAATATTCTTCGGAAGAATAAATATTTTCATCAAAAAAAGTTGATGCCATCGCTTTAGGATTTCGAAACATTTAGGATTGTGAAGAACATTTTCATCATGCGTACCGGCAAAGAAGCGATTTATTCTTTGACCGGTTCCGAATGGCACCCGCCAAGAACGGCGAGCAGAGGGAAAAACTTTAGCTGTGGAAACCTTTATTATACCGGTAATCTTCGCCAACTTTTCCATGAAATAAAAGTCTTCTGCTGCTTTCTTTTTATTCATTCCACCAATTTTGATGTATGATTCCACATCGCAAAACATAGTAGACCCAATAGTATCGAAGGCATATGGAGATGAAGCATACTTGAGTCCATGAACATAATAACGGAGAAATATTTCATATGTTATGATTGCTTTTTTTTCTTCATCGTCATCCGGTAAACGATGCTCATAATCAAAATATCCGGCCGAATACTTTTGTCGACCTATTTTATCTAATTCGGTTAAATAATTTTCCGAAACCAGACAATCGGCATCCAAACACACCAAAATTTTGGCTGTAGCCTTAGTATAATCGAAATAGTTTAATGCTAGATCCATTCCAATTTTTCGAGCAAACCCCACTCCGCCTTCCTTCTCCGGCATTTCAAAACCAGCCGATGCCGCATCAACTAAACCAATATTCATTGATTTTGATCGAACATCGGAGGCTAATTGATCGAGAGAATTTCCGGCGATAATGTTTTTTAAATATTGCAGCAATTTTTGGTTATCCTCTTTTACCTCTTGAGAAGAAGACACAAGATTATTAATTACAAAGAGGAACAGAGTTTTGGGGAAAATACTTTCGTCATTTTTTAGCAACGAGGAAAGAAGATGAGGAATGTTCGTGCTCTCTTGAATTGCCGGAATAACTACAACATATTCAAAAAGTTTTTCTGAGGACATCTCGGCTTTCCAAATTGGAAGTCCGAACTTTCTAATGTAATTTTTAAACGGCGCTGGAAGTGTCTGCATTAAAATACTTTTGAATTATTAACTTTTTCGCCTGTTCATAGTCAGCGCCGTCAATCCAGTTAATTTCAATTCCTTCCCGTTCCATTTTACGAAACCAAGTCATTTGTCTTTTTGAAAATTGATGTATGGCTATATTGAGCTTCTCAAGCATTTCTTCTTTTGTAAGTTCATTTCTTAAAAACAAGGCAACGTATTTATACTCCAGTCCAAGCTGTAGCAATCTGTCGTGCGAAACTCCTTCGGAAAGCAAACGCTCAACTTCTTCTATCATTCCAGTTTGTAATCTTTCTTTCAGTCGAAGGGTTATTCTTTCTCTTACAATATCTCTCGGCAAAGAAACACCAATTACCAACGAGTTAATTTCTTTTTTGTACTCGATTGATTTTAGATTCTTTTCTTCAACAATCATTAACGCACGAATAACCCTATCCTTTGTAACAAGGTCTGTTGTATTATGTTGTTTAGGCTGAAGTTCAATAAGTCTATAAGAAAGTTCATCATAGTCCAATTCGTTCAACTCGTTATAACGTTTCTGATCGAACTCAACTTCGCCAAGCTTATAATCCTTTAATATGGAGTGCAAAAAAAGACCAGTTCCACCAGCCAAGAAAGGTGTTTTTTTATTTAGTTCAATTTTATGATATGCTTCAAAAAACATTTTATAGAAGAGAAACAGGTTATACTCTTGTTTTGGATCAAACACATCAATCAAATGATATGGGATTGTTTTTCCAGCAACTTCATAATCCTTCAAATCTTTGCCGGTACCAATATCCATCCCGCGGTAAACTTGTCTGGAATCGGCAGAAATAATTTCACCGCTGAATTTTTGAGCGAGAAGAGCCGCCAGCCTTGTTTTGCCTACGGCTGTTGGGCCAAGAATGGTAATTAAATTGTAGTTCATCGAGCATTACCTATGCGCGATTAAAATAGCGATGCTATAGGCAATGTTACTATAAATGTTGCGCCGTTTCCGGTTGTGCTTTCAACCTCGATCTTACCGTTATGCGCTTCAACAATTTTTCTTGTAATTGCTAAACCTAAACCGGTTCCTTCTTTTTTACCATAAGACATAAATGGTTCGAAAATCTTTTCCGCAAATCCCTCCGGAATTCCAAGACCATTATCTCGAATAAGAATTTTCACATTTTTATTGTCTTTCTTGGTTGAAACGTAAATACTTCCTCCGTCCGGCATAGCATCGCAAGCATTTTTAATAATATGCATATAGCACTGAAAGAATTCTTTTATATCAATCTTTATTGAAACGTCTTTTTCAAATTCGTTATAAACCTGACAACTTCTCGAAACAACAAAAGTTTCAACACGCGAAGCATAATCTGCAAGAGTATTGTTGAGACTTACGTTTACTGTACGAAGAATAGTTTTTCCCTCGGAATAGCTTGAGGTAGTTTGTACCAGATCGGCTACCTGAACAAGTTGTTCCAGCAGCATCTCTACAATCTGAATTGAATCTTGAGGCAATTGTTTGTGCAAAAGATGTTCTGCGTATCGTTTACTTACAAGCACCGGCTTCTTGATATCTTGAATTAAAAAATTAGCCATCTTGCCAAGCGAATGAACCCTTTCCGCAGTTAACAACTTTTCAACCAGCTCGGCGTTTTGTAAAGCGATTGCC
>JBHEKZ010000371.1:0-8396 GCA_041859025.1 Melioribacteraceae bacterium
GACTATAGAGCAAAGACAAGTAATCAAAAAATGGGCATTAGGCGAGAAATTTTAATTCGGTGTTAAAATATCTGGTTTAGTTGACCGTCATTAGTTAAGTTGTGTTCAAAGTAAATTCCTTCCGCACCTAAAAGAGGTGGCTTATGCTAAAGACATACAAAATATTTGAAAACAAGATTGTACCGGAAACTTCAAACAACGGTGCAATTAAGATATATGTTAATCCGGATGAATCCGAGAAAAGGTTTCTTGTAGATGAGTATAAACTTGATGAGCATACTCTCAACTCGTCTTTAGATGCCGACGAACTTTCGCGCCTTGAATTTGAGCCTGACCATCTTGCAATGATTTACAAAATTCCCAAGAATTATACTGCTAATGAACCTCTCCTATTTCGTGTTAATTCTATGGGTGTGTTTCTCTTTAGGGATAAAATAATTGTAGTTGTTAATGACGACATTAATCTTTTTCACGGCAAGCATTTCAACAAAATTGTAACGCTTAACGATGTAATGCTGAAATTGATTTTTACTTCGATAATTCATTTTATAGATCACCTTCGTGTTATTAACATGCTTTCTGACGAGATCGAAAGAAAGATCAGCACCGCAATGGAAAACAAATATTTACTTAATCAGTTTACACTTGGTAAAAGTTTGGTTTATTATCAAAACGCTATTAACACAAATACCGCGCTTATTGAAAAACTGAAACTCAATGCTTCCAAACTCAATTTAACAATGGAAGAAATTGAACTTCTCGATGATATTATGATTGAGAACACCCAGTGTTATAAACAAGCAGAAATATATTCTAATATTCTCGCAAGTTTGATGGACGCCAAGGCTTCCATCATAAGCAACAATTTAAATGTGCTGATGAAAACATTAAACATCATCACTGTAATGATTATGGTGCCGACATTTGTTGTTAGCGCATTCTCTATGAACGTGGGAATTCCTCTCCAATCTCACCCCTATGCGTTTTATATTATAATGAGTTTAGCGCTGATATCTGTTACCGGCTTCTTCTTCTTCTGGAAATGGAAAAAGTGGTAATAACTTTTTAAAAGGCGAAGATGGCAAAACTCCACATCGGAACATGCGGCTGGAAGCATGACTCGTGGCGCGGATTGGTTTATACCGATAAACCGGAAATCAATTACCTAAAAGAATATTCAGAGTGTTACAACGCAGTTGAAGTTGATAAATGGTTTTTTTCACTTCAAGGCAACAACAAAGTAATACTTCCCAAGCTGGAAACAGTTACTGCTTACAAAAACTCGGTTCACAAGGATTTTAAGTTTACAATTAAAATTCCCAACAGTATTACATTAACCCATATCTGTCAAAATGACGAAGAGTTAATTCCTAATGCTCACTTTTTATCGCATAACCTGCTCGAAGAATTTCTTGTTACACTTAAACCTTTACGATGGAATTTAGGAGCGCTGATCTTCCAGTTCGAATATTTGAACAAGCAGAAGTTGAAGTCGCAGTATGAACTGCAAGGATTGCTTCGCGAGTTTATTGCCGGTTTGCCGGAAGGCTACCGCTTTGCGATTGAGACGCGCAATCCTTCCTATTTGAATGAAGACTATTTTCAGTTTATACGTGAAAGCAAAATCGCTCATGTTTTTCTGCAAGGATATGATATGCCGGATATATGCGATCTGCATAAGCGATACAAAGATTACATCAAAGATTTTGCTGTAATACGTTTGCAAGGTATTGATAATAAAGGAATAGAAACCCGCAGCGGCGGAGAGTGGAATAAAATTCTTGATCCGAAGGATGATGAATTATTCCGGCTTGTTGAAATGATAAAAGAACTGCTTGAACGTAATGTTGACGTTTATCTTAATGTTAATAACTATTACGAAGGTTCAGCCCCGCTTACGATTGCTAAGATTCAAAAAATAATGGGAGAGAATACAGTTCTGAATCCCCAAACAAATATCTAAACTAATCGAATGGGTTCATATCTTCTAGAATTTTTTTCTTTCCGTGTAATGTTAATACATAATTATTTAAGTAGTTAGAAAGACTATCTAAATCTTGATAAATACTTGCTTTGTTTATACCAAAAAAATCTAGTTGGATTCTCAGATCAGCAAAAAGTTTTGTTGGTAGTACAATCTTTACAATTCTACTACCAATTAAATCCTCCAAATTTTCATTTACTTTCGGAGAAAGAGTAAACAAGCCTCTTTGATTTACAATTCTGGCAGATAACCCTTTTGGAAAAAAAACTCGAAAGCTATTTATTTTGAACGGATCAGATTCAAGTTGCAAATCCTTGCTTCTGACTTCAATTGCGAATAATGCTGCGTTAGTATTTTGATTTTCATCTATAGCAAAAAAAAGTGCATTTAATGGATTCTTGGTCCAATCCAACAAACGGGTAGCTAAACCCGAGTGTTGTGCTAAAGCTAACCAATCCCAATTGTTTTGAGGTTCTTTACTTAAAAATTGAACAGCGTATCTACACCAAGCATTAAATATTTCTCGTTCGGCCATAAATTTAAGTTTAGGAAAAAAGTCGTTTCTACCAATTTTAGGTAATAATTTCCAAGCTTCATTTTGTTGACCACGAAACATCCATGCTTTTGAGTCTTTAAATTCATTGATTGCTGAAAAAAGCTCATCTAATGAATTAACTAAAAATTCTTCTTTCATTTTTCACCTAATTAACTTAGATAAAAACATTCGCTGTATTTGAATAAGCTTCCATTCCCTAAACCAACTTAGCTTTACACTTTTACTTAATCAAGAACAAAAATTCATAACTAGTAACTCATAATCCAAAATTGCACCAGCATCCTCCAAATCCAATATTAAAACCTTCAAATCAAATATTACTTTCTACTCTCATTTTTCAACTCACTTTTTCTTTCGCTTATTGAACTTCGTATACTCCGACCTCGTTATCTATGTTAAATAGAATTCATCTAACATTATTGTTAACTTTGCTTACGAAATTGAACATGAATTTATCGCCATTAATTGGCATTACACAGAAGTAAGAATCATAGGATGATATAAAATGAGTGACAACAGCAACAACGCATTTACAGAGATTGATGAGCTTGAACTGAAAGATTGGCTGGAATCTCTAGAGTATGTGCTTCAATCCGGCGGACCGGAAAAAGTAAAAGAACTATTACACAACCTTGATACATACGCACAGAAGGCCGGCGTCGAACTTCCGTTCACAGCCAATACGCCTCATATAAATACAATTCCAAAATCTGCTCAACCCCCATTTCCGGGAGGAAGAGAAATTGAACGACGCATTAAAAGTTTAATACGTTGGAACGCTATGGCTATGGTAGTTCGCGCTAATAAAGAAGAAAATGGAATTGGCGGACATATTTCTACGTACGCTTCGGCTGCAACTTTGTATGAAGTAGGTTTCAACCATTTCTTCCGAGGCAAAGACGGCAATCACGATGGAGACATTGTTTACTTCCAAGGACACGCCGCTCCGGGAATTTATGCACGCGCATTTTTGGAAGGAAGATTAAGCAAAGAACAATTAGAAAATTTTAGAAGAGAGCTAAAACCGGGCGGCGGTCTTTCATCATATCCCCATCCATGGTTAATGCCCGATTTCTGGGAATTCCCAACTGTATCAATGGGGCTTGGACCGATACAAGCAATTTACCAAGCACGCTTCAACCGTTATTTAGAAGACCGCGGCTTAAAGAAAGCCAGCGATCAAAAAGTTTGGGCATTCCTTGGCGATGGTGAAACAGATGAACCGGAAGCACTCGGCGCAATTTCTCTTGCAGCTAGAGAGAAATTAGATAATTTGATTTTTGTTATTAACTGCAACCTTCAGCGTTTGGATGGTCCGGTTCGCGGCAATGGAAATATTGTTCAGGAATTGGAATCTGTTTTCCGCGGCGCCGGCTGGAATGTTATTAAAGTTATCTGGGGCGGCGATTGGGATCCTCTATTAGAGAATGATGAATCGGGTAAACTTCTTAAGAGGATGAATGAAGGTGTTGACGGAGAATCTCAAAATTATATTACGCGCGGCGGCAAATATGTGCGCGAACATTTCTTCGGAAAATATCCCGAACTTGCAAAGCTTGTAGAAAAATATTCCGACGAACAATTGGAAAAAATGAAGCGAGGCGGTCACGATCCGGAAAAAGTTTATTCGGCTTTCAAAGCAGCTGTTGAACACACGGACGCACCGACTGTAATTTTAGCTAAGACTGTTAAAGGTTATGGACTTGGTGAAGCCGGCGAAGGAAAGAACATTACCCACTCTCAGAAAAAATTAAATGAAGATGAGTTAAAAGAATTTAGAACACGTTTCTCAATTCCAATCAGCGATGAAGATACCGCGAAGATGCCTTTCTACAGACCGAGTGAAGATTCGGCAGAAATCAGATACATAAAAGAAAGAAGAAAAGCATTGGGCGGCTACATGCCTAAGCGTGTTGTAAAAGCTGCGCCTCTTAAAACTCCAAGCGAAGAACTCTTTCAAGAGTTTTATACCGGAACCGGAGAACGCGAAGTTTCTACAACTATGGTTTTCGTACGAATTCTTGCAAAACTTTTGAAGGATAAAGAAGTTGGTCACTTAGTTGTTCCAATTGTTCCCGATGAAGCGCGTACGTTTGGTATGGAATCGCTCTTTAGACAAGTTGGAATTTATGCGCACACCGGACAGCTTTACGAGCCGGTGGATAAAGATATTTTCTTGTATTACAAAGAAGCTAAGAATGGTCAAATTTTGGAAGAAGGAATTACAGAAGCCGGTTCAATGTCTTCATTCCTTGCTGCGGGTACTGCTTATGCAACACACGGTGTAAATACAATTCCATTCTTTACGTTGTATTCAATGTTTGGATTGCAGCGCGTTGGCGATTTAGCATGGCTAGCCGGAGATATTCGCGCTAAAGGATTTATGCTTGGCGCAACTGCCGGAAGAACAACTCTAGCCGGCGAAGGATTGCAGCATCAAGATGGAAATTCTCACTTGCTGGCTTATCCAATGCCAACATTGGTGGCTTACGATCCCGCATTTGCTTACGAGCTTGCCGTAATAATCCGCGACGGTATTTACCGCATGTATGAAAAGCAGGAGAATGTTTTTTATTACATCACAATTATGAATGAAAATTATTCTCAGCCGAATATGCCGGAAGGTGTTAAAGAGGGAATTCTCAAAGGCATGTACAAATTCAAGAAGAGCGAGTTAAAAGCGCCGAAAGCGCAAGCTCAGCTTCTTGGAAGCGGAACAATTCTTAACGAAGTAATTAAAGCCGCAGAGATTCTGGAAAAAGATTATAAAGTTGCTTCCGATATTTGGAGTGTTACAAGTTATAAGAACTTGCATCTTGATGCACAGGAAACCGAAAGATGGAACATGTTTAATCCTGATAAAGAAGCAAAGCTCCCTTATATAGCGCAGATTACCAAAGATGAAAGCGGAGTCTTTATTGCGGCTTCTGATTATGTTCAGCTGAGCAGCGATGCTATGGCTAAATGGCTGCCGGGACAGCTTCATTCATTAGGTACTTACGGATTTGGAAGAAGCGAAGGAAGAACTTCACTTAGAGATTTCTTTGAAGTGGATGCAAAGCATATTGTTTATGCTACATTGTATTCATTAATGAAAGAAGGCAAAATTAAAGCCGATGTTGTAAAGAAAGCTCAGAAGGAATTAGGTATTAATCCGGAAAAACCAAATCCGGCAAAATCATAATTGAAAGCAGATGCCGGAAGACCGGCAAGACAAAATAAAAATTAGGTTGGAAATAAAATGATAGTAGATTTTAGATTACCGCTTTTAGGCGATAACATAAGCTCGGCAGATGTGATCAAGGTTCACGTTAAAGAAGGCGATAAAGTTGAAGTTGATCAAGTTGTTGTTGAGATTGAAACAGATAAAGCAACCGTCGAAGTCCCTTCTGAGATTGCCGGAATTGTAAAGCAAGTTTACGTTAAAGAGGGAAGTAAAGCTGCTGTTGGCGAACCGGTCATTTCTATTGAGACGGGAGACGTGAAAGAGCCTATCCCGAGTTCTTTTCGGGATGAAAAGGCAAACGTAGAGAAGAACGAAGAACGAAGAACGAAGAGTGAAGAAGAAAAAAACAAGCACGAAGTGCAAAGTGCGAAGGAAGAAGTAAAAGCATCTAACGACTCACTATTTGCTACTAAAGACTATTCGTTAACTATTCCAACGCTTGGCGAAAACATAACTTCCGCTCAGATTACAAAAGTACTTCTTAAAGCAGGAGATAAGGTTTCGGTAGATCAAGTTGTAATGGAAATTGAGACTGATAAAGCAACGGTAGAAGTACCTTCCGAAGTTAACGGTGTTGTTAAAGAAGTTAAAATAAAAGATGGCGATAAGGTAGCAATCGGCGCTGTTGCGTTTGTAATTGAAACAAGCGGTAAAGCAATTGAGAAGTCGGAATTGAGAATTGAGAATGAAAAGCCAAAGAATGAAGTAGTTGTGAAACCGGCTCAACTCTCTACTAACAATTCACAACTTTCTAATGCTAAAGAACATTCTCATATGCCCAAGCTGATTACACTGCCTACGAACATTTCTAAAGTTGCAGTACCGGCGGCTCCATCTGTAAGAAGATTCGCTCGCGAAATTGGTATTGAAATAAACAGCGTTAGAGGAAGCGGAAACAACGGAAGAATTTCCATTGAAGATGTTAAGGCTTATGCAAAAGCTTTAAATCAGCAGCTGCAAAGCGGAGGAATTGTTGGAGGTTCTGTAGTCGGAGTTCCGAGAGAAACGCTTCCCGACTTTTCAAAATGGGGCAAGATTGATCGTCAGCCGATGAGCAACATTCGCCGCAAGACAGCAGAGCATCTATCATACGCGTGGGCAACTGTACCACATGTAACGCAATTTGATAAGGCTGATATTACAGAACTGGAGAAAATACGCAAGCAGTTTGGCAAGCAAGTAGAAGCAGCCGGCGGAAAACTTACTGTAACAGGAATACTTCTTAAAGTTATCGCAAGCGCTATGAAGGTTTATCCGCAGTTCAATTCCAGCGTTGATATGGAAAAGAATGAAGTGGTTTATAAAAAGTATGTTAACATTGGTGTTGCAGTTGATACCGACCGGGGCTTGCTTGTTCCGGTAATTAGAGATATTGACAAAAAGAACATTACACAAATCAGTTTGGACTTAGCTGAAGTATCCAAAAAATCGCGCGATAAAAAATTATCTCTAGATGATATGCAGGGAGGATGTTTTACAATTTCCAATTTAGGCGGGATTGGAGGAACATACTTTACTCCAATTGTAAACACACCTGAAGTTGCAATACTCGGCGTTTCAAAATCCGCTTACGAGCCGGTTTATGTAGATGGCAAGTTCGAGCCAAGATTAATGATGCCTCTTTCACTCTCTTACGATCATAGAATTATTGACGGCGCTGACGCAATTCGTTTCTTGCGCTGGATTATAAACGCGCTTGAAAATCCGTTTTTATTAGCGCTTGAGGGTTAATTTTTAATAAGCTACTCTCTTTTCTCAGAGAGTAGCTCCTTATTACTTAAAAGAATCGAAACAAAATTTTAAATGTGAGCGGTCTCAAGAGTTGAGAACTGGAATTCGCATATTTTTAAATCACAAAATTCATTAATTATCATGGAGAAAGTATGAAATACGCAAAATCATTGATGGCGGTTATTCTAATTGTTTCACTTCTAGTATCAGGCTGTGGTGCAAGCAAAGCTGTACAAGGCGGCGCGATTGGCGTTGCTGCCGGCGGTGTTCTTGGCGGTGTAATTGGTAAAGTTGCAGGCAACACTACATTGGGCGCAATTATCGGCGCTGCAGTTGGAGGAACAGCCGGTGCATTAATCGGTCACCATATGGATAAGCAGGCAGCAGAAATGCAGAAAGATATTGAAGGCGCTAAAGTTGAAAGAGTTGGCGAAGGAATTAAAATCACTTTCGATAGTGGAATTCTTTTTGCGACTAATTCTTCCAAACTCGAACCGCAGGCAAAAGTTAACATTGATAAGCTGGCCAAGATTCTAAACAAATATCCCGACACAAATATTTTTGTTGCCGGACACACAGACATTACCGGCAAGCTGGAACTTAACATGAAGCTTTCCGAACAGAGAGCAAAATCGGTTGTCGATTATGCTGCGAGTCTTGGCGTTGCCACTTCAAGATTTTCTATGCAGGGACTGGGACCAAACGAACCGGTTGCGACAAACGATACTCCGGAAGGAAGACAGGCTAACCGCCGTGTTGAAGTTGCAGTTTGTGCAAATGAAAAATTGAAAGAAGCTGCCGAAAAGGGAATGCTCAAATAGGTATTTGGTATAAGCAATTAGCTATTAGCGTTAGGAAGAGCGGCTTTGGCCGCTTTTTCTTTTTAAACGAGGCACAAA
>JBHEKZ010000050.1:0-3777 GCA_041859025.1 Melioribacteraceae bacterium
GGTGTAGTTAAAGTCATCACCGGAAAGATTTCCATAACCAAGGCTTAATTCTACATTCCATTCTCTAGATAATTCAAGTCTGGCAAAAACATCAAATAAATATGAACTTAAAGACATACCGTTGTCATTCGGGTCTTCAAATTCAGTTTGGGATAAAACTCCGTTTGCTCTAACGCCGGCTTTCAATCCAAAATCTTTGAACTGAGCCGTTGTTTGAGTAACCCCAATTAGTATTAATACTAATAGCAGAGCGACTTTTTTCATTTACTTCTCCTGTGATATTGTGTGAAAAATTTTACTTAAGATACTATTGTGTAGATATAACATTTGTTTATCATTCAAAGTTTTTACGCCAGCTTCTCATTAAAAAACCGGTTATGATCAAGCCTAATCCGATTACAGCAACTTGAATATACTGATCTGTATAATAATAATATCCTCCGGAAGAAACCGGTACATTTTGAAGCTCGACAGAATTCAATCCTTCTCCATGAGCTGTCTCTACTTTATAGCTAAAGTGAAGAAGAGAATAAGCCAACAATACGGCTCCCTGAAGAAAACAGACAATATCTACAACCGAAAACAATACATTTAACACCATTTTTTTCATGAGTACCTCAATGTATGTGTACCCCGGAGAGGAGTTGAACCTCCGACCAACGGTTTAGGAAACCGCTGCTCTATCCACTGAGCTACCGGGGCAGCAGTTAATTCAAAATACAATTCTAAAAACTTTGATACTATGGAAAAACACCTTTGCAAATATAATAAAGGATTTATTTAATACCTTTTATGAGGTGATTTTAAGCAAATTGGAATTTGCGTGTCCTTTTTGATAATTTTTGCCTCGATTTTGTGAACAACTAACCAGGAGAAATAAAAATGACAACGATCGTCGATGTTTGGGGACGCGAGATTTTAGACTCGAGAGGAAACCCTACAGTAGAAGTAGAAGTAATGTTAGAAAGCGGAATTATCGGTCGTGCAGCTGTACCAAGCGGTGCATCTACAGGCGAAAATGAGGCTTGTGAATTGCGTGACGGTGATAAATCACGTTACCTTGGAAAAGGTGTGCAAAAAGCAGTTGATAATATTAATGACAAAATTGCTGATGAACTTATTGATTGGGATGTTGCTGATCAGGTTGCTATCGACAATTTCTTATGTGAATTGGACGGAACTAAAAACAAATCCGAGCTTGGTGCTAATGCAATTCTTGGCGTTTCCTTGGCTTGTGCTAAAGCTGCCGCTGAAGCATTTGAATTACCATTATACCGTTATGTTGGCGGAACAAACGCACGCACACTTCCTGTTCCTATGATGAACATTCTTAATGGCGGAAGCCATGCTGACAATAATGTCGACTTCCAAGAATTCATGGTAATGCCTGCCGGCGCTCCAACTTTCAAAGAAGCTTTACGCTATGGAGCAGAAATATTTCATTCATTAAAGTCTGTTCTTAAGAAAAAAGGTTATAACACAGCTGTTGGCGATGAAGGCGGATTCGCTCCAAATTTAAAGTCTAATGAAGAAGCAATTACTGTAATTCTTGAAGCTATTGAAAAAGCAGGCTACAAAGCTGGTCAAGATGTTTTCATTGCCTTGGATCCCGCTGCAAGCGAAATGTGGGATAACGATAAGAAAGCTTACCATTTCTTTAAATCTGATAAATCATACATGGCTCCGGAGAAGATGGTTGATTACTGGACTAGCTGGGTAAATCAATATCCTATTATTTCTATCGAAGATGGTATGGCAGAATTCGATTGGGCCGGCTGGAAAATGTTAACGGATAAAGTCGGCAACAAAATTCAATTAGTTGGCGATGATTTGTTTGTAACCAATACAGAATTTTTAGCAAAAGGTATTGAAACAAAAACTGCTAACTCAATTCTTATAAAAGTAAACCAAATTGGTACTTTAACGGAAACATTAAACGCTATTGAAATGGCTAAACGTGCAAGCTACACCTCTATTATGTCTCATAGAAGCGGTGAAACAGAAGACACAACCATTGCAGATTTAGCTGTTGCAACTAATTGCGGACAAATTAAAACTGGCTCTGCAAGCAGAACAGATAGAATTGCCAAGTACAATCAGCTACTCAGAATTGAAGAAGAACTTGATACACAAGCAATCTTTCCTGGTTTAGCAGCGATTAACTATAAAGGATAATTAAACAAACATAAAGCCCCCGAAAAGCTCGGGGGTTTTTTGTCTCTATACTACTAATTGAGGATTTTATGGCACAAACGATTCAATCAATCAATTCAATGATTAAGAAAAACAAAATTGAATTTATCGATTTGAAAGCTATTGACCTTTCCGGACGGCTTCACCATATCACGCTTCCGGTGCATGATAAAGTAATGGAGAAGATGGTTAAAGAGGGTGTTGGATTTGACGGCTCAAGTTATGGCTTAAGAAAAGTTGAAAACAGTGATATGATTCTTATTCCAGATTTAAACACAGCTGTGTTGGACCTTTTTCGTGATGCACCAACATTAAGTATGTATGCAAACATTATTTTAACAGATGATGCCCGATCTCGCTTTGATCAAGATGGAAGATTGATTGCAACAAAAGTTGAACAGCTGCTAAAAAAAGAAACTGGTTGCGATAAATCCTGGTGGGGACCGGAGTTTGAGTTTTATATTTTTTCAAATGTTGAATATGATACTCGCACGGCAACTTCATTCTATAAGATTGAACATGCAGAAGAATTTTACAAGAAGGCTTATCACGCAGCTAATCCATTTGATATTTATGATGACTTCCGTGACGAAGCTTGTAAAATGCTGGCAAAGTTTGGAATCAAGGTTAAATATCATCATCACGAAGTAGGTGAGCGCGGACAGCAAGAAATTGAAACTTACTTTTCTGATTTACTTGATACAGCAGATAATATTGTCACCGCAAAATATGTCTTGATGAATTTTGCACGCCAGAAAAATTTGTTTATCACATTTATGCCAAAGCCGATGTACCAGCAAGCCGGCAACGGTTTGCACCTTCATATGTTTCTTACCAAGAATGGTAAAAATGCTTTTTACAAAAAAGGCGAATATGGAAATATGAATGAGCTTGGAAGATATTTTATTGGTGGAATGCTAAAACACGCTCCGGCTCTTTCTGCTTTTGCTAATCCATCGACAAACTCTTATAAACGTTTGGTGCCGGGATACGAAGCTCCTGTTGCGTTGACTTATGGAATGGGCAACCGTGCGAGTGCAATTAGAATTCCTAAGTATGTAAACAATCCCGATGAAACAAGATTTGAATATAGACCGCCGGATGCTACTATAAATCCTTATCTCTGTATGAGCGCTATGATGCTGGCCGGAATTGACGGTGTTGTTAATAAAATTGATCCACGCAAAGAGGGCTATGGTCCGTACGATAAAAACTTTTTAGAAGATGATATTCACAATATTAAATTATTACCCAGAAACCTTGAAGAAGCGCTTGATGCTCTCCAAGCAGATAACGATTTCTTAAAGAGAGGAAGCATTTTTAGCGATGCTTTGCTCGATCAATGGATTAAACTAAAGGGTGAAGAAATAAACGCAATTAATACCATGCCTCATCCGTTTGAATTCAAAATGTACTTCAACCTATAAATTGAATGAAGAATGTAGAACGAAGAGTGTAGAGTTGCTCTTCGTTCCGCACTCTTTGCTCTAAACTACAAAAAATGTTTGGTGAATTAGCAGCCTTAATAACAGCGATCCTTTGGTCGATGACGTCGATAGCTTTTTCGGAAGCATCGAATCGTGT
>JBHEKZ010000150.1:0-4906 GCA_041859025.1 Melioribacteraceae bacterium
ATTACCGACGAAAGAATGACTCGCTTCAACATTACATTACAAGAAGGAGTTGATTTCGTATTGGCGGCATTCCAAAGAATGTGGGGCGGCGAATTATTTATTCCTAAAATCCCTTCCTACAACATTCTTGATCTTGCAAAAGCTATTGCTCCGGACGCAAAACTTGAAAATGTAGGAATTCGTCCCGGAGAAAAATTACACGAAGAAATGATTACCGAAACCGATTCGATCAACACTATTGAATTTAATGATTACTACGTTATCCTCCCTTCTACAGAAGTTTGGGATATTGAGAAATTCAGAAAAGAAAGTAATAACTATGCCGGGAAATTTTGCGAGTACGGCTTTAGCTATAACAGCGGAAGCAACAAACAATTTTTGACAGTTGATGAAATCCGAGAAATGATAAAAATAAATGTTGACGGCGCTTCAGCAATTTACGGAGATTAAGTTGAGCAAAATTTATTCATATGGCAAACAGTTAATAGATCAAGATGATATTAATGCTGTTGTAGAGACTTTGAAATCCGATTGGCTTACACAAGGGCCTTCGGTGCAAAAATTTGAAACCGATTTATCAGAAAAATTTGGAGGCAAATTCGCTTGTGCTGTCGCTAACGGAACTGCCGGCTTGCATCTTATTGCATTAGCATTGGGCTGGCAGAAAGAGGACATCATCATTACTTCTCCAATAACATTCTTAGCCAGTGCAAATTGCGCCATATACGCGGGCGCATCACCGGATTTTGTCGATATTAACGAATCAAGCTACACTCTCGATCCGGCAAAACTTGAAGATAAGTTGAAACGTTATGCTTCCCAAAATAAAAGAGTGAAAGCAGTTGTAGCAGTTGATTATGCCGGTCATCCTTGTGATTGGGATTCACTCAAATCATTACAAGACAAATACGGTTTTCAACTTGTTAATGATTTTTGCCATGCACCGGGGGCCGAATACAAAAACGATATTATGTATGCGCCTAAATATGCTGATGCGGTCAACATGAGTTTTCATCCTGTTAAGCATTTTACAACTGGCGAAGGAGGCGCAGTACTTTCTAACAATGCCGAGTTCGATAATCGAGTTAGAACATTACGCACACATGGAATGACTAAAGATGAATCCGTTTTGGAAAAGAATGATGGGCCTTGGTATTATGAAATGCATGAAGTTGGCTTCAACTATAGAATAACTGATTTTCAATGTGCGCTAGGTTCTTCGCAGCTTTCAAAACTGGATTCTTTTATTCAAAAAAGAAGAAAAGTTGCCAGCTACTATGATTCAGAATTAGGAAAAGACGATAGATTTATCATTCCCGAAGTTTCAGAGAACGCTAAGCATGCATATCACCTTTATCCGCTGCAAGTTAAGTTTGACGAATTGAAGGTTTCCAAAAAAGATTACTTCGCTAAGTTAAAATCCAGCGGAATTCTTGGTCAAGTACACTATGTGCCGGTTCACCTCCAGCCGTTTTATAAAAAGAATTACGGCTTTAAGGCTGGTGATTTTCCAGTTGCTGAAAAATTTTATGAGCGGGAAATCTCTATTCCTATGCATGCCGCGCTGACCGAATCGGATCTTGAATTCATAGCCTCTACATTAACCGAAAGTCTGAATCAACTTACATGAAAGTTTCGATCATAACAGAAGGTTACAACAATACCGGTTACGGGCATATAACCCGCTGCCTTTCGTTATATCAAGCTTTTGAATTGCGAAATATTATTCCAACCATGTACGTTAATGGAGATGCCGGCGGTTCATCGTTTTTGGCAAACACTAATCATGAAATTATCGACTGGCTTGAAAATCAAGATACACTTTTTAGAAGTATCCAAAACAGCGATGTTGTTATTGTTGATTCATATCTAGCGCCAAAAGAATTTTATAATCGCGTATCACTCGTTACTCCTTTCCCGGTTTTTATTGATGATTATATCCGTTTAGATTACCCTAGCGGAATAATTGTTAACGGCTCAATAAATGCCGAATCGCTTGGTTACATTGCGAAAGCGGACAGAACTTTGCTTTTAGGCCCAAAGTACGCTTCAATTCGAAAAGAATTTTGGGAAGTTGGCGAACGTCCTTTTCGTCTTGACATACAAAACATCTTACTCACTTTCGGGGGACAGGATGTAGAGAATTTTACACCAAGAATCTTGAGACTGCTTGCACGTAATTTCCCGAATACACGCAAAAGAGTAATTGTTGGAAGCGGTTTCACAAACATCGATCAAATTGAACAAGCTAAAGACGAAAACACAGAAATTTATAATTCGCCTTCACCGCAAGAACTTGTTAAGGCAATGTATGACAGCGATATTGCTATAACCACCGGCGGACAAACCATAGTAGAACTAGCCCGCATTGGTGTTCCTACAATTGCAATTTCTGTTGCAGACAACCAAGTAATGCACATGAACGGCTGGTTTAAGGAAAAATTTTTGCCGGCTGAACTTAGTCATCAAATGCCAAATTTGGAAAACCGGATATTGCTCCTAATCGGTAATCTTCGCAAGAAGCAAGGACGCGAGGTAATTTCGAAGATTGGCAGGCAAAAAGTTGATGGCGGCGGTGCAAAAAGGATCATTCAATTTCTAATAGAAAAGTATTCCGGTAAAAGTGGATTCTATTACAGAAATGTAATCAGCAAAGATTCCGCATTAATATTCAATTTATTAAATGATAAACTCATTAGAGCAAATTCGATTTTCGATATCCCGCTTAAATGGGGCGATTATTTAGATTGGTTCAGCGGAAAGTTAATGGATGATGATTGCTATTATTTGCTTTCATTTACCACCACAGACCAATTCATCGGGCAAATTAGATTTGATGTAAAAGGTTACTACGCCGAGATCAATGTAAATATTCATTCCGATTTGCGCGGTAAGGGAATAACCAAACTTGTTGTTTTCAACGCATCGTTTAAGTGCTTTCACGACAAGCCGAATGTGGGCTACATTCTCGCATATATTAAACAGCAGGATACTCAATCGCTCGCCAATTTCACTCAAGCCGGCTATACCTTAATTGAAAAAACAAAAATTAACAACCAAGATATTTTGGTTTGTAAGCTGTCAAGACCTAGATAAGGTTGGTTAGATGGAATCTAATTTTAAAAGCACTGATAAACATTTCTTCTCTAAAGAAAGTACAATGCAGTTTTATCTGCGCCTCGCAACTTTAGAGGATGCGAAACTAATATTTGATCTTTCCAATGAAAGTCTCGTTAGAGAAAACTCAATCAATCAAAGCAAAATCCTTTGGGAAGATCATTTAAAATGGCTCCCTGGTAAAATTGCCGATGACAGTTGCTTCTATTTATTGGCTTTCTCTGCTGAAAATTTATTTGTAGGTCAAATCAGATTTGATATTTGCGAAACAGAGGCGATTGTAGGAATCAGTATTACAAAAGAGTTTAGGGGTAAGGGATTATCTACAGATTTGCTTATACATTCAGCCGAATTACTCTTCACCAATTATCCACATGTTACTTTTATAACGGCAAAGATTAACAAAAGCAATGAAGCTTCTCTTACTACATTTATTAAAGCCGGCTATGTTTATTCTAGCAAAGAATTAATCAACAATAATGAATTTTTAGTTTTCAAACTGGTAAGAAAAAATGAAACTTGAGATAGCCGGGAAAATTATTAACGACTATTCTAATGCATTTATTATAGCAGAACTTTCTGCTAACCACAATCAAGATTTTGACGTTGCTATTAAAAGCATAGAAGCAATAAAAGAATGTGGCGCGGATGCTGTTAAACTTCAAACATATACAGCAGATACAATCACTATGGATTGCGATAATGATTACTTTCAGATTAAGCAAGGAACAATTTGGGACGGAACAACTCTATATAAACTTTACAAACAAGCTTACACACCATGGGAATGGCAGCCAAAATTAAAACAGTATGCTGAGAAGCTTGGACTAATTTGTTTTTCTTCACCGTTTGATTTAACAGCTGTTGATTTTCTTGAACAAATGAATGTACCTGCTTATAAAATTGCCTCATTCGAAATCGTTGACCTGCCATTAATTGAATATGTCGCTTCTAAAGGTAAGCCGATTATTATTTCAACGGGCATTGCAACGGAGGAAGAAATCAGCGATGCGGTTGAGGCATGCAGGAAAGTTGGCAATAATCAAATTGCTCTTTTAAAATGCACCTCCGAGTACCCTGCGCCCATAGAAGGGGCTAATTTGGTTACAATACCCTATATAGCCGAGAAGTACAAAGTTGTTGCCGGTTTATCGGATCATACTTTAGGTACTACAGCATCAATCACTGCGGTCGCGTTGGGAGCTAGAATAATTGAAAAGCACTTCATCCTAGACAGAACAATTGGAGGACCAGACTCTTCGTTTTCGCTAGAGCCGAAAGAATTCAAACAAATGGTCGCGGCTATTAGAGAGGCTGAAAAATCATTGGGAAAAGTATCTTTTGAATTAACTGAGAAAATTAGAAAGAGCCGACATTTTTCTAGATCGTTGTTTGCAGTAAAAGATATAAAGGCCGGAGAAATAATCACCAAGGAAAATGTGCGTTCTATACGCCCTGCAGATGGTCTACCGCCTAAATATTTACCGAAAATCTTGGGAAAGATATCTTCTATAGACATTACCAAAGGAACACCAATTAGCTGGGACTTAATTGAATAATAATATTTCAAGCAATACTATCTCTGTTATTATACAGGCTCGAATAGGTTCGACAAGGCTTCCGGGCAAAGTATTAAAAGAGCTTTGCGGAAAGCCGGTTTTGTGGCATGTTTGGAACAGACTATGCCGAGCAAAGAAAGTTGATAATATCATTATTGCAACCACTATCTTGCCGGAAGATGATTCTATTCAATCGTTTTGCGAAGAGTACAACATTCCTTTCCACCGGG
>JBHEKZ010000243.1:0-4478 GCA_041859025.1 Melioribacteraceae bacterium
CCATTCTGTAGTAGCTTTAGTACTTGAAGTAATAGAATGAATGGCTTCATCTTTCCGACAGGAAAGTTTCCTTCTAAACTATTTGGTAGTTCATAGCAGACAAATTGTCGAGTATAAATCTCATCAATTTCGGGAATAGTGGTTGCTTCTATTAACTTTCTGCCTGTAGGAGTAAGTTCATACCCTGTCGTTATTGTTGGAATCTCGATTCGTGTGAATAGCTCTGAGGTGCTTAGATTGTCATCACCAATTTTATACCTATCATAGCTGATAAATCCAAGTTGATAAAATGCAGCTCTCCACTTTCTTCCATTCCAATCGGAAGGTTCTCCTTCAAACTCTAGTACTTCTCTTTCCTTTAACTTACCGTGAAGCCTGGCTTCTCTTTCCGAACCTTTTACATTTCCTGAAAACCCTTCATCGACAAATACTTTCAGCGCATTTTCGATTCTCTTAGGGTTTCTTACTGTTGTATTTCCGATGTTCCAAACGTTTTGCATATTCTATTGTTAATGTCCAATAAATAGGTATTCTTTAACTCGGTTTGATTTATTCCCTGTTTTATGATTCTGATTGCCAAATGAATATGTATGATCAATTTCATGGACTTTCACATCACTTTTATACTCTCTTAATATATTGGTAAGTTCTTCTTTTGTTGGTATCGAGTTAGAAGAGTATGAGATTGCAATCACAGAATTTTGATGTCTTTCTAACAAAGAGTGAAATGCATCATATGCAGATTCTCTCTTTGAAAAAGGTGATTGATAGCTCTTAAACTTCTTAGTTATTGTATGATCCTGAATCTCCAAACCTTTCCAATTTTTGGCTAACCCTTCAACAAAATGATATCTACGAACATAATCATTATCAGACTTTGGCGAATAATATGGTGGGTCGAGATAAACTAAATCTGCGGTCTTGTTCAAATCTTGGCTTAACTTATTGTTTGCTTGGCAGATTTTTCCGTTGTCAAAAACAGCATTGTTGAAATCCTGAACATTATCAATGAAATGATCTCTTAAAGTTTTACGAATATCTTTTCTTCCATCATCATAACGATGTCCTATAAAAGTAAAAATTCCACGAGGTCTTTTTTTCATACAAGCCCGAACTAAGGCTGAAATAGCAATAGCTTTTTTGTATTCGTTATCAATTAGCTCAATATTTGCTCTGACTTGATCTAGAAAATGATTCTCTTCGTCTGTGAAATAAAGGTTTTTAAAAGTTCGAGATATAAATGTCTCATTTGAAGGGGCTTCAAGAAGTAAATTCAATTCATCATCATTTAGAATGGTTGATGTGTTTTCTACGATCGCTTTAGCAAAGAAGTAGCTGATAGACATAAAGTCATTTGTGATAACTTCTTTATCTTTTGCTTTCATGAAATATGAAACCACGTTGCTACCTGCAAAAACGTCTAAGAAGCTGTCAAATTCGATTTGTTTTAAAATCTCCCAAATCTCGAAAATGATTTTGTTCTTGCTGCCCATGTATCTAGTACCTGGGAACAAAGTAAACTGATCTACGAATTCTTCTATTTCAATTTGATTATTAAACATATCCACCCGCTACTATAATGTCCTTTCCTGTTCTAGTTTTTGAGTTGCTACTAATCATTCTTCGAGTTTCAATTATGTCAATTTCATAATCTGAGTACAAGTCAAGGATTACTTCATGATCAGAGTTAGTTAAAACTACTTTGCAACCTATATTTACCAATCGATCAAATTCTTGTTTAAGTTGAACTTGATTATTATGGTAAAAGAATTCCTTTGTATATCTTTTAAAATCAGAATATTTACCTACGGGGTAATAAGGTGGGTCTAAAAAGATAAAGTCACCTTCAGTAGCAAATTGTGTTAAGACATCAAGATAGTCTCCTTTAATAATGGTAGTTTCTACAAGGAATTCACTTGCATTTCTTAAGACTTCTCTATTCAGAAAGCTGCCATTACCTTTACCATAAGGCACATTGAATTGACCTTTTTTGTTAACTCTGTAAAGTCCGTTAAAACAAGTCTTGTTTAAGTAAATCAAGCGTGCTGCTCGATAACTATTCTCCAATTCATTTGGCTCAAGGCTCCTAATGTTATAGTAAAACTCTTCACTGTGCTCAAACGTTTCTAGGTGCTCAATTACACTTTCAACATCTTCTTTAACTTGTCTGTAAGTTATTACTAGCTCTTCGTTTGAATCAGCAATGATCGACTCATGTGGATTAAGACTGAAAAACAAAGCACCACCACCAATAAAAGGCTCAATGTATTTATTGAAATTATTTGGCACGTATTTATGCAGTTCTGTCAGCAATTGAGTTTTACCACCCGCCCATTTTAAAAAGGGTTTTATTGCTACATCTTTTGGAAACAATCCAAGAGGCTCATTAACTGTTGTAATATCTAATTCTTGGTTTAAATCATACATGTTTTTCGACTTTTATATATTTTAAAGAGCACTCATAAATTTTTAATGCTCTTGTTGTTGTTTCTTCATCTATTACAATTTTATAAAGTTGATCTCAAATCCAAACTGTCAATAGTTCATTTACTTCAGTTTACAGAAGTTCTGTAAGTTTTAATACTTGTTCTCGTTTTGCTATGCGTTTTACACGTTCTATTTTACTTAACTTAGGTGTGTCTATTTATTAAATTGTTGCCAGTTGGCGTTTTAAAAATCCCGGACTCTATATAAGCTCCTTAATTAGATAACCAAAATTAATGATTTATTTATTTATGACTTATCACTATTTGGCAAATATAATTAAGACTTGTCAATAATCAACTCTGTGGGAGAAAAAAAAGGCTCTTTTTCTTTCGAATAGTCAGCTTGTATGTAGAAGCAAGCAAAGGTACCTGTTGATTGCGGTATGTTGTCCTATTCTGTCAACCATTTGAACCATATTTTTTGGTCAATTAATGGAATATTATTTTGTTTGCAAACATTCATTGTGTGACCTGTTCCACCTGAAATTGGGTTGTCTAAATCGTCATAGAAAATACCAAAAGTTGCTGGCTTTATTTCTTCTGTCCCAATTGCCTTTATTGTGTCTCGGATAATATAGGCTGCTTTTATTGTATAACGATTTTTGTCTCCTGCGACAAATTGGTCTAAGAGCTTTTCAGTTTTCTTATTGCTTTTGGACTGATACACCACTTCTGGTTCGGCAGCAATGTTTATGTCGTCTAAAGAAATTGTTTCGCAAGCTTGATTGGTTTTTTGCCTGTGTCCAGAATACGGAGTTATTACTTGTAATCTTTTATTGTCGACTGCGGTAACACCATCAGAAAACAGTTGATCTGAACCTTCTGCATTTCCGCTTCTAAAAATCATACTTTTTGTCTTTGATGCTAACAACCTTCCAAGTGCAGTCAACTTTTCTTTATCTGCATCTAAAACATTTCTTTTTCCTTCAAGAAGAACAATTGAATTGGCTTTATCAAACTGTTTTATAAATTCTTTTAATGTCATTGTCGGGTCAGTATATAATAACAGCTAACTAAGTTTTATATCTACTAGCGTTAAGCTCTCAGTTGCCTATATTTTCAGTATCGGGGATATTGAAATTTCTAATCAAACCCTCCCACAAATAAAACCATATTCTTGCAAAAATCCAAAATATCCCAAGAACTTTCTACCAGATGTAAAAGTCTGTTGAATACAAAGTTGTTGACTCTCCGCTTTTTCAGCCTCTCTTAGCGCCGGAATTATTTTTGAGCTTTTGATTAACAAGCATTGACAAACTTTTTGAACACTCGGCAAACGATACAAATTTCTGCAATTAGATAAACAAAGAAACAAAAAATCCAGATTTATCCCTGTTGTCAAAACCGGAACGCTACACACCATACTACACTTTGGACACAGGGACCACCTGCGGAATTTCAAGATTTGATGGAAAATGTAAATTTACCTACGCTTTAGATTGTGGGTGGTAGGTAAACAAAGGCGCAGCGGGGCTTCGTTCAACTGCGTTTTTTTTAACTACCTTTGGTAGTCATTGCTACTGCCAAAGGCAGTTAAATCTACCTTAGGTAGATGAATCTGTTGCGCACATGACGTAAGCTTATTTGTCATTTACAGGCATTTTTTTAAGGTCTTTTTGCAAGACTTTCAATGGTTAGACCTTGTATGATAATGCTGAATAGTACACAAAAATATGTTGCAATTAATAGAATATCTCTTGTTTCGCTGTCTGGTAACGATAATACCAATGCTAATGAAAGGCCACCACGCAAACCACCCCAACTAATGATCTTTGCTTCTTTGTTCGTTAGTTTTAGAAGTTTTGGGAATACTAAATGGGGTAAATAAACAATTATAATTCTTGAGAGCAGCACTATGAAAACTGAAATTAATCCGACCCAAATGTACTTTGTCTTGAAGTCAATTACAATGAGAACAAAAGCAATTAAGATGAATAAAACCGCATTTAGAATAACGTCAACTAATTCCCAAAATTTATGAACATACTCTTG
>JBHEKZ010000331.1:0-6731 GCA_041859025.1 Melioribacteraceae bacterium
GCGCGGTCAGAAGCGATCATGGCTCTCAATTCTAAATTATATCGGGGCGAACATCACGACTTAACTTCCGATGTTGAATGCCAAGTATTTAGTGGGAATAAAAAGCGTACTTCCAGTTCCGATCTAGCCGTAACGGAAACAAAAAGTTTAATACTTACCGAAGAGGGAAAACCTATCAACGCATATTATGCTTCTAATTGCGGCGGACATTCTGAGTTAATTAAAAATGTGTGGGGAGACCGTCCCGGCGTAGATTCTTATCTAGTTTCCGGTTTCGATTCTAAAGATTCTGCTAAGATAGATTTAAGCGACAGCAATAATCTTCGACTGTGGCTTTTCTCTAATCCCCCTTCTTACTGCAACCCAAATATTCACAACGATCTTCCTGTGTGGAGCCATAATAATTTTCGGTGGAAAGTTGAGTTAACTACCGAAACAATTAGTAGGATGGTTGCTAAAGGTAAAGATTTGGGAACCTTACTTGATATAGAAATTCTGAAAAGAGGAGAATCTGGTAGGGCTTATTCAGCAAAATATATTTTCGAAAAAGATAGCTTTGAAGTAAAGGGAGAGCTAAAGATCAGACAAACAATTAGCCCACCATTAAGAAGCTCTTGTTTTGTTGTAGATAAGGTAGACTCTGGTTTTGTTTTCTACGGAGCTGGCTGGGGACACGGTGTTGGTATGTGTCAATCAGGTGCAATTACTATGGCAAAAAATGGAAGTGGCTTTGAAGAAATACTAAAACACTACTATAGAAGCGCCGCTTTAACGAAGGCTTACTAAAGCCCGAGATCTATCTGTGTCTGTGCTTGTTTTTTTATCAACAGCGGAACTATGATGGCAACTATAAATGCAGCCACTCCTAGAAACACAAAAACGTTTCCAATTAATTTATCATACTCAATCAAGCCAATAGTGTTCAGCAAGTAAGTCCAATCGTGATAAACCTTGTTGCCGCCCAATAGTGGAAGTTTTTGCGCCCTTGCGTCTGCGGCATAAACACTAATGTTAAATAAGTTCTGCCCCAACCAAACCAAAAATATCTGAGCTCCAAATTTTTGCTTCTTAATGAAATAGAAGACTATAAACATCGAAGGAATTATTATCTGCATCAACGTACCGCCCAATGCGTGAATGTATTTTCCGAATATCTTAAATATTCCGTGACCTCCTTCGTGAATGAGAAGATTCAGATAATCAATCAGCAAATAATTACCTATGTTCAAGAAAAAATAAATCATCAGCGGAAAAAGAAGAATGGAGCCAAACCAAGGAAATACTTTTTCTAGGGTCGAATCTTTTGGGGGTTGATAAAAGTTTTTCACTATTCGAACATTTGCCTAAGTTGATTAATATCGTTTGTTATACCTAAACAAATCATCAATTTAATTCTTGCCTTTTGACCATTGAGATAATCAGAAAAGATTACCCCCATTTGTTTAAGCCATTTACCGGCGCCGGGATAGCCATATATATCAAGCGTCTCTCCGGCAGGACAACGAGAAACTAGTACTACCGGAATTCCTTTTTCTACAGCATACTTGATTCCATCAAAGGCTTCTGGGGGAACATTACCAACCCCCATCGCTTCAACTACTATTCCGTTCACGCCGCTATCAGCAGAAAACCTAAAAAACTTCTCGTTCATTCCTGCGCAAGCTTTTATTAAGTCCACATTAGTGTTAATTGCATCTACGTTAAGTGTTTCTATTTTTTTAGGAAGTCGGTTAAACCAAACTCTTCCTTTTTCTACAAACCCTAATGAACCAAAATCTAAGCTGTGAAATGTCTCAACATCTTCGGTATGCGTTTTTGTTACTTCGCTTGCAGCATTAATTTCTCCATTCAAACAAACCAATACGCCCATACCGCAGCTATTTTGACTATTGATAATATGTATTGCGTCCACTAGATTTTTTGGCCCATCCCAATCTTTTTCGGAGCTGGTTTTCATTGCACCTATTACTACTATTGGAATTTTCGTATCCAAAGTAATATCTAAAAAATAAGCTGTCTCTTCCAACGTGTCTGTACCGTGTGTAACTATAACTCCGTCAAAGGAATTTTCTTTAATCAAATAATTTATTTTTTGTGATAACTCCAACATGCGTTCTGGGGTCATGTGTGGACCGGGAAAATTTCCAAATTCATATATTGAAATATTAGCAAGTCCACGTGCTTCTGGTATCATCCCAACGAGTTCGTTTCCTTGAAAAAAAGGAACTGCTGCTTTCGAGTTCTCGTCTATTTTCATTGAGAAGGTGCCGCCTGTAAAAACAATCAAAATGTTTTTCATTATTATTCCAGATGTATTTATTGCTTAACTAGTTTTCGTTATTACAAAAGTAACTTAGTTACATATCACGATCATAGAAAAAAAAGTTTAAATAATAGCAACTATAGTAAAAATTAATTTGCTTGATTCAACTCCAGAAATTATTTTGCTCGCCCTTCAAAAGAAAGGTTTGTGATGTCTACAAGTTGTTAATAACTTTTCTTTGTGGAACGTTTCACAAGTAAAATCGGTCTGTTGGTTCACGTTCTTTTGTTCGTTGTTTTGTTCGCTTTTATATAATCTCGTCTGTAAGAGTTTTTTTTATAAGGATTTACACCGAAAAATTAATGTTAATAATTTGTTAATTAGTGCTGTTTATAAGTCGTTGATCACAATAACTTCTTAAGTTTTACCGGGTTTTCCGGTTTCTATAATGTGGATAATATGCTAAACCCAGTTGATAGTTTACGTGTTATAAAAGATGCAAAAGATGTTTGGAAAGAGTGTCTAAGCTTAATTAAAGAGAACGTTGCCTTTATAACTTATAACACTTGGTTTTTACCAATAAAACCTTCCGATTTTTCCGGCAACACATTAAAAGTATTTGTGCCTAATAATTTTTTTATTGAGTGGATTGAACAACATTACAATACACTCATCAGAAATACGGTTGCACAAGTTTTGGGAGAAGAGGGAAAACTGCTTTACGTTATTCTTGAAGAAAAGGAACATGAGCGTGAGGTGGAAAAAAATATTATACCAGAGAGAAAACCTGCGATAGTTTCTGCCCCGGAGCCCGAAAAAGATTTTGAATCTTGCCTAATAACTAAATACACTTTTGATAATTTCATAAAAGGGGAAGGAAACCAGTTAGCGCGTGCTGCGGCTTTTGCTGTTGGCGATAGCCCCGGAAATACCTCTTTTAACCCTTTGTTTATATATGGCGGTGTTGGTTTAGGAAAAACGCATCTAATTCACGCTATTGGAAATAAAGTGTTAGAACGAGATCCGCAAAAAAGAGTAATTTACATTTCTTCGGATGCGTTTACAGTTGAATTCGTTGAAGCAATACAGTCCAATACAGTGAATACTTTCTCCAACTTTTATAAAAGCATGGATGCATTGATCATTGACGATATTCAGTTT
Source organism: Melioribacteraceae bacterium (assembly GCA_041859025.1). Lineage (GTDB taxonomy): Bacteria > Bacteroidota > Ignavibacteria > Ignavibacteriales > Melioribacteraceae > Stygiobacter. The sequence goes on from JBHEKZ010000331.1 coordinate 3,425, forward strand.
CTGGTAGGAAAAGAAAAAACACAAGATTTGTTTTTCCACATATTTAATACACTACATCAAAGCGGTAAACAGATAATCCTTTCCAGTGATAGACCGCCTAAAGATCTTAAAGGATTGAGCGACCGTCTTGTCTCTAGATTTCTCTGGGGATTACAAACAGATATTCAGCCGCCTGACTTAGAAACTAGAACAGCAATTTTAAAAAACAAAAGTGAATCTTACGGAATAAACCTATCTAGAGAGATTGTTGAGTATATAGCACACAACATTACCTCCAACATAAGAGAGTTGGAAGGATGTTTGGTAAAGCTTCTGGCAAACGCTTCTCTAACTTCTCGCGATATTGATTTTGAACTTGTGAAAAAAACTGTGCGAGAGGTTTCTACTAACAAACAAGTGAATATTTCCATAGAGTTAATTACAAAGATTGTTTGCGAGTATTTTGAGTTGGAAGAAAATAAACTCAGAGAAAAAAACAGAAGAAAAGAAGTTGTGTTGGCAAGGCAAATAGCTATGTATTTAGCAAAGCAGCTAACTAAGTCTTCTCTCAAAACAATAGGTCTGCATTTCGGCGGCAGAGATCATTCTACCGTAATTCATGCGCAGACTTCTGTAGAAGAAGCCGCAAAAACCGACTTTAAAATGAGAGAAATGTTGGATTCTATCAAAGGAAAGATAGAATTATCTGTCGCTTAACTTATCAACAATTCGTGTGGAAAAAGTGTTGAGTGGTTGTTAAAAAATTGTTTGTAACATGGGTTTATTTGTTAGCGTCTTTATAACTATAACTTATCCACATATTCACAACAAACAACATTATGGTTTTTGCTTCGTATTTGGACAAAATAGCAAACAAAAAAGGGTTCTCCACATATCCACATCCTTATTATTATAACATATATATACTATATACATTAATTAATAATAATGAAGTGAATAAGAATGTGGGTAAAATTGAAGTTCTATCCGATTTTTGATATTTTTTGATGCCTATTGGAGATAATTATGGAATTCAAAGTAAACAGCAAAGAACTGGAAAAACTACTCGGCAAAATCATTCCTGCCGTACCTACCAGAACACCTATGCCTATTCTTGAAAACTTTCTTTTTGAAGTTAAAGATGGCCAATTAACAATCTACGCTACCGATTTGGAAATCTCTCTGAAGTCAGCGTTGAACATCGTAACCGATGAAAATGTTAAGATGGTTGTACCAGCTCGCTTGCTTTACGACATTGTTCGTTCCTTAAAGGATACAACGATTCATTTCAAAATGATGGCCAATAAAAAAATCAATTTAGTTACAGATGCAGGTAAATATACAATCAGCTATTTGGACGCAGACGAGTATCCTGAAATTCCTTCTTTAAGTGCCGACAAAGAAATAAATGAAGTAACGATAAATGGTGTTGAATTACGCCATGCTTTTGAACGCGGTTCTTTTGCGATGAGCAAGGAAGAAATGCGTCCGGCTATGATGGGAACTCTATTCGAATTTACTAACGACGGGTTGCGCTTTGTTACAACTGATGGACATAGACTAGTTAACTTGTTGAATAAAAACGTTAAACCGCTAAGCAACAACCAATATGTAGTTCCGGAAAGAGCAGTTTCAGTTTTAACAAAAGTGTTAGATGAAAAAGATGTTAAGATTTATATGACAAAATCATATATGTCGTTTAAGTTGAATGACATCGAATTAATCACAAGATTAATAGCTCAGAAGTATCCGGATTACGCAAGCGTTATACCGCTGGAAAACGAATACTTGATGAAAGTAAATACAAAAGAATTACACGATTCGATAAAAAGAATGATGCTGTTTTCCACATCGAGCACACGCCGGGTAAAATTCTCGATAAATAAAACATCAGTTGAAATTTCTGCAGAAGATCTTGATATAGGCGCAAGCGGTGAAGAAAAGGTAGCGTGCGAATACACCGGAGACACGCTGGAAATAGGATTTAATTCCGCTTATGTAAACGACGTACTAAACCATATTTCAAGCGAAGAGGAAATTACTTTTAGATTACACTCTGCAACTAAGGCGGTAATTATAGAGCCAGTTCAGAAAAAAGAAAGCCTAGAAATATTGATGTTACTAATGCCGGTGCGTTTGAATAGTTAAAATGGTTCTTAAGCAAATTGAATTGCAAAACTTTAGGCTTCATAAAAACACATCGCTGAATTTTTCCGATAAGCTCAATCTAATCATCGGCGGAAACGGGCAGGGAAAGACATCTATCTTAGAGGCTATTTACTACTTGTGTACTACAAAAAATTTGAATCTCGCCAACGAGAATGATGTGGTCTTGTTTGGAGAACAAAATTTTGATGTGAGAGGAATTTTCTCTGATTTAACAATAAACAATATTAGAGTTTATTTTGATTCACAAAAGAATAAGAAGAGTTTTTTCTTAAACGATAAACAAATATCCAATTCTTCCGAAGTAATAGGAAAGTTTCCGGTAGTATCGCTAATTCAAGCGGATCATGCAATTACTCTAGGCGCGCCGGCAGATAGAAGGAGGTTTGTTGATTCGGTTATTTCGCAAGCGAGCCATACTTATCTGGAGATACTTTTAGAGTACAATAAAATTTTACGTCAGCGCTCTTCTTTATTGTGGAGAATTAAAGAGACCGGTGATAGAGGTTTGTTTAATCAACTGGAAGCATGGACAGAATCTTTAATAGGCATCGGATCAGAAATTATAAAACACCGGATACGTTTTGTAAATGAGTTTAATGAATATTTAATTCAGGCTTATAACCAGATTGTAGAAGATAAAGAGTACCCGAAAATTGAGTATGATTCAGTTCCGGGAATAGATGAAGATACAGCAGCAGAAAAGTTTAGAGATGAATTAACAGTGTATCGCGATGATGAATTAAGACGCGCGGTAAATTTAGTAGGACCGCATAGAGACGATTTTGTTTTTTATATCAACGACTTGGAGTTAAAACGCTTCGGCTCGCAAGGACAGCATAAAACTTTTCAAATTGCATTGCGGTTCGGCCAGTTTTTTTTCATTAAAGACAAAATAGGTAGAATACCAATTTTTTTAATGGACGATGTCTTCGGAGAATTGGATTCATACCGCGCAGGAAGAATTAGCGAACATGTTTCATCAATAGGACAAACGTTTATAACAATGACAGATCTTACTCGTACAGAAGAATTAAATCTTAGCAACGGCAACGTTTTGATAAAAGTGGATAATGGCACGGCAGCGTACATCCAGTAGTTTTAGAACTATTATCGATGTTATTGATAAAGAGAAAGAGTTTGAAAAACTCCGTGTGAGTTT
>JBHEKZ010000370.1:0-3998 GCA_041859025.1 Melioribacteraceae bacterium
GTCCTTTTTCAAACCGAACTTCAATGTTTTCTATCAGCGCGTAATCTTTAATGAGAAGTGTTTTAAGCATACTATTCTGAATAAGTTGGATGCGAATATTGGGAATGGCGGACTAAGTAGCAAGTGGAGAGGTAAATAGCATTAATATTCGCAGGATGGTAACTCAAAAAGACGACTATACAATTAATCCCAGTAAATGAACTCGCCGGAAAGTTTTACTTCCATCTCTGAATTACATTTTGGACAGATTAGTGATTGAACATCCCATTTTTTGATATCGAGGCTATTGCACTTTGGACAGACTATTTCTCTATTAATAGCTTCTCGAGTCCAATCATGGATAAATTCCTCATCCACATTATCAATCACAATATCCACAATTTCCTTACACTGATTGCAAACGAATGAATCTGTTATAACTTCAAATCCGCGAGTTCGACCACCGGCTGTAAGTGTTGTGTATTCGCACTTTGAACATTTGTATGTTTTCTGAAATCCCATTTTTCTCAAATCTACGAATGAATTGCTAAGCTAATTGTATTTTGCAGAACTATTTTATCCGGAGGTTTTCTCAAGAAAGCGAATGCGCCTAGTTCTATACATCTTTTACTTGATTCGATCTCCTCTTCGGAAGATATAACGATAACCGGAGGCTTGTTTAAGAAGTTTCTCATTTCTTCTAAAACCTCGAAACCATCTTTCTTCGGCATTCTAAGATCCAGTAGAATACAATCGAATTTTTCTCGTTGAATTATCGATAAAAGAGCTTCTCCGTCGGCTACATCTAAAAAAGTATGTCCTTGATCGTTTAGTACATCTTTAATCATCCTCCTAGTAAACGCTGAGTCATCACATATTAAAATGTTTGCCATTTTTATCCTCTGTTCAAATTGATCCAAATCAATAACTTCAATTTCTAAGTCATAATCGAACAAGTAATTGTTTGGTTGATATGGGAAAATGTGAAAATGTTGTGAGCGGTTTAATTTTGTTTTGATTGAATGAAAACAAGGAAATAAGCAGCTTAAGTTTTTTTACTGTGTTCGATAATATGTAAGAAATTAATATCGGAATACATAGTGGGACAAATTCGAAACTTTTTCAAATATCCAATTGTGATGTCGATTTATGTTTTAATCATCGGGTGGACATTCGTGATTCTTGGCCTAATATTCTGGACATATAATAATATTTATTCAGAGACTTATTTACTAGCTCAAAGAGAAGCATACAAAGGATTTCAGAAAGATGTAATGTTTAGGTCATGGGCTTCTATGCATGGAGGAGTTTATGTACCTATTACACATGAAACTCCACCTAATCCTTACCTTTCAAATATCCCCGAACGCGATATAGTGACTCAGTCGGGCAAAAAACTTACTCTGATGAATCCGGCATACATAACACGGCAAGTGCATGAATTATCTTTAAAGAAAAGTGGAATTAGAGGGCACATTACAAGCTTAAATCCAATTAGAAAAGAGAGCGAGGCGGACTCGTGGGAAAAATCCGCCTTATACAAATTCGAACAAGGCAGGAAGGAATATTATGGAATAGATACCATTAAAAAAGTAAAATATTTTCGATACATGTCACCTCTCATCACTGAAAAAGCTTGCTTAAAATGTCACGAATCTCAAGGTTACAAACTTGGGGATATTAGAGGAGGAATAAGTTCTTCTGTACCATGGATATACTATGAGGCCTCTATTAATAAACAAACAAGGAGCATATTAATTGGCTATGGAACCTTATGGATTATTGGATTTATAGCCCTTATGTTAGTTAAAAGGCGATTCGTGATATATATTGCCAGACGTGACGAATATGAACACGATATGAAAAAACTAAATGAAGAGCTATACATCTCCAAATCGATGACAGAAGAAATACTGCTTGAACGAAACCAACTTGTAGAAGAGATTTCTGAAACTAACAACAAACTTGAAAAGCTAAATTCAGAGAAAGATAAATTCTTTTCTATTATTGCTCACGATCTCAAATCCCCTTTCAACGGTTTAATTGGTTTAACCGTACTGATAACAGAAGATGCCGAAAATCTATCAAAAGAGGAAATAATAGAATTGAATATGCATATTCATCGTGCGGCAAAAAATTTATTTAAACTTCTTGAGAACTTACTGGAATGGGCGCAAATGCAAAATGGAATGGTATCTTTTAATCCAACCAAGTTAAAATTAGAAGATGCAATTCATCAGAATATTTATTTAAATGAACAGAAAATTAAACAAAAGCAGATCACCATTAGGTGCATCATCGATAACGAAATTTGTGTAAATGCTGACGAAAACATGCTTAATTCTGTTCTTAGAAATTTGCTTTCTAATGCGTTAAAATTTACTCCAACAAATGGAAATATTACAATTAGAGGAATTAAAAGAAACGCAAAAGAAATCGAGGTATCTGTTTCAGATTCCGGAATTGGTATGTCCGAACTTCTGCGTAACAAACTTTTTAAGTTAGAGGAAAAAGTCGGTAGACCAGGTCTTGATAAAGAACAGAGCACTGGATTAGGATTGCTGTTGTGTAAAGAATTTATTGAAAAGCATGGTGGAAATATTTGGGTAGATAGTGAAGAGGGAAAAGGAAGTACTTTCTTTTTTACAATTCCGAATTGCTGAAAAAGTTGGACTATAAAGGATGGCGCAAAAGGAATCAACTAATTTGGAAATTACTTTTAAGCGAATTTCTTTGGAATTTCAATCTAGGTATTGGTTGTTTAACCAATAAAAGTTCAAAATTAGCGTATACACAATTGTGTACATTTTCTTCTGAAACCATTGAATGCATTATGTTTTTAGACTGTTTTACATTACAGTTTTTTACTGCAAATTCCTGCAGACAATAAACGAAAAAAGGCCACATTAACTAGTAATATGGCCTTTTCTGTAGTAGCGGGGCTAGGACTTGAACCTAGAACCTTCGGGTTATGAGCCCGACGAGCTACCAATTGCTCCACCCCGCGGTGTAATTTTTTATCTATTCGGGTTATGAGCCCGACGTCTACTTTTCAAATTTCGGGTCGAAATATATCTAACTATTGCCCATGAGTCAAATATACTTTTTAATTACCTCAAAAGATTTGTTTATTACTTCTTTTCACGCTTTAACTGACTTCCAAAGTAAACACCAACTGCCCCAATTATGGGATTAAGTATCAAAATGAAGGGCGGTTGCTGTGCCCGCTGCATAGCTTCCAAATTTCCTACCTTTTCAGTACGCGGTAAATGAGCATATTCGTTTGTAGTTGTTAATGCTGGAAATGATAGAATAATTCCAAGCAAAAGTACAATTACAGCAAGCAATAGTGAGTTATTACGATTTTGGGAAACCCATTGACAAACATATCCTCCCATGATTGCGGTAGCAAGACTAATCACAATGCTAAGTAAAACCCAGGTTATGCTAACACGATAAGAGTTTTCGGCAAATGAGTTCTCGGGACCTAAAAGAAAATATAAAATAGTAAAACTAAGAAAAGCCGAAATAGCCATAGCAAAGTACCCAGCTATAATTGCAAGTATTTTCTTTCCCATTTTTATTCTTTTTGATTTGTTTACTGAAATATGAAATAATTTAGTTAATTATTATTTGCCTAGCAATTAGTGGAACACTTTGACTTTGGTCACTGTTTAGCTTGTAAATGATTTTTAATATTGAGCATTAAAAAAACTAAATCATGAGCTGGATTCTATTAATAATATTATTAGTATTTATAATTGCGTCGTTAGCAAAGGCAATTAGTATCATCAAGGAGCTTAAATCCGGAAACGAGTAATTTCTCTAGTAATCAAGTTACTCATTAGAGCAAGATTATAAGCAGCCAAACTTCACCTCAGTAATTTATACATCCCCCAATCATGTGGTTTTTAAAAAATGTAGCAACCTTTATTATCAACCTCCCGTCTTAATGCATAGAAGCGAATAAAACAGTTCGCTAAATAATAAACTAAAATGAAAGTGAGGCAGAAAATGAA
>JBHEKZ010000579.1:0-4059 GCA_041859025.1 Melioribacteraceae bacterium
TTCGCTTTCGATTATTTATTTACTAATCGCAATAGCTTATCCTATTGCAAAAGATTTCTATTCTTACTTAAAACCAAATTTTGTAGAAACGGCGAGAAAAGTTGGTCAGTACTTTCCGGAAATTAAGGATGAGCTCGCAAATGCTATTCAGCTGTTAGAGCAAGCCGGCGCCAACCACTCCAATCAGTTGGTTGAAGCAGCATTTAAACGAATCTACGAAAAGAGTTGGAATATTAATTTTACGTCGATTGTGGATTTTGCTAAGACAAAGAAATTGCTCAAACTTTCTGCTGCCTCGATTGTTTTTACACTTTTCTCGTTTTTTCTAATTCCCGGGTTAAGTTCTGCAGCTTATAGATTGTTTAATTATGAAAAAGATTTTTCCGCCCCACCGGCATTTATTTTTAAAATTACTCCAGGAAACAAAGAAATTACAAAAGGAGACAATGTATTTATTCAAATAAAGACCATTGGCAAACAGCCGGAGAATTTAATTCTCTTCACAAAATCCACCGAGCAGTCGGAAGCATCTGAAATCAAACTCATCAAAGATTCACTTGGATTCTTTACATACGAATTGGTTTCTCTAAAAAGCTCTACCGATTATTATGCAGAAGCCAGCGGCTTAACCAGCGATACTTACAAAATATCTGTTCTTAACCGCCCTATAGTTACATCGTTTGGATTAACAATTATTCCGCCGTCATATACTAAGCAGCCAGCAACAACTCTAAAGGATAACGGAAATGTTTCCGCTTTGCCCGGCAGCAGAATAAAGCTAGCAATTTCCTCTTCGCGTGAACTTAAAAAGGCGTCAATTGCTTTTAGCGACAGCACCAGCAAGCAAATGAAGGTTAATTACACAAATGCTTCTTCGGAATTTAATGTTGAAAAGGATGTTAATTATCAAATAATCATAACCGATGCGCAGAACATTTCTAACTCGAATCCGATTTCTTATTCAATAAAAACGATAGCGGATTTATCTCCCTCTATTGAATTGCTTTCGCCTACGTCAAATGTCATATTGGGGAATGAAACTAAAATTTCTCTAATCTCAAAACTCAGCGATGATTACGGTTTTACACAGATGAATCTTAATTACCGGCTTTCAGCTTCAAAGTATAGACAAGCAACCGAGGAGTACACTAAACTGCCCATAACAATTTCAAAAGAGAAGAAGGAAGACGAAGTTTACTTTGTGTGGGATTTAGCTCCTCTTTATTTAGCCGAGGGAGAAGCCTTAACTTTCTTTTTAGAAGTATTCGATAACGATGTTGTGCGCGGTCCAAAATCTGCCAGAACCGAAACTCTTACCATAACAGTTCCATCGTTAGAGCAGATTTTAGCAAAATCCGAAGATGCACAGGAAAACTCGGTTAAAGAGCTTACCGAAACTCTTAAAGAAGCTGAAAAACTTCAGCAAGAGATGAAAAAGATAAGCGACGATATGAAGCTTAACAACAAAGAAATTTCCTGGCAGGAAAAAGAACGTGTAGAAAAAGCCGCCGAAAAGTTTAAAGAGATTGGAGAAAAGGTTGAAGACATCTCCCGGAAACTATCGGACATGCAGAAAGATTTAATGAAAAACAATCTTCTTTCACAGGAGACTCTTGAAAAGTATAATGAATTACAAGAGTTGATGAATAAACTTGACAGTAACGAGCTGAAGGATGCTCTAAAACGGCTTAACGATTCTTTGAAAAACATGATGCGCGATAAGGTTCAAATGTCAATGGAAGAGATGAAAGCTAACGAAGAATACTTTAAAAAAAGTATTGAGCGAACCCTGAATTTGCTGAAAAGAATTCAAGCCGAACAGAAAGTTGATGAGTTGATTAAGCGAACCGAGGATATTTCCGAAAAACTAGATGATCTGAAAAAACAGACCGAGCAGAGTAATCTAAACGATTCTCAAAAACGGAACGAACTTGCTCAAAAACAAAAAGATGTTTCCGAGAGCCTAGATAAGCTGAACGAAGCGATGAAAGAAGCTCAAGACAAGATGAATGAGCTTAAAGATATGCCTAAAGAGGAAATGCAGAAGCTTTCTGAAGAGTTTGATAAACAGAACAACGAAGAACTTTCCGATGAAGCCATGAAAGATCTGCAGAAGATGATGAAACAGCCTGCGATGCAGAACCAGCAGAAATTTTCCGGCAATATGAAAAACATGAAACAGCAGATGAAAAATATGCAGTCGGCTATGCAGCAGATGAATCAAACAAAGACGTTTTTCGATATGGCAAAGATTCTTAACGATCTTCTTGATCTTTCCAAGCAGCAGGAAAGTTTAAAAAACAAAACAGAGCAGTTGAGTCCTTACTCTCAAGAGTTTAATAAAACCGCGCGCGAACAGAGCGAAATTCAAAACAGTCTGAGTAAAGTATTACAAAATCTAAGCTCCCTTTCACAAAAGACTTTTGCCGTTACGCCGGAAATGGGAAAGGCTTTGGGAAGCGCTTATTCAGAAATGCAGCAGGCAATTTCAATAATGCAGTCTGCAAATGCCGGACTGGCCTCCCGAAACCAAACCAACGCAATGGCACAACTAAACGATGCTGCCAGCATGCTCAAAGGCGGAATGGACCAGATGATGCAAGGGGGACAAAGCGGCGGTATGATGAACATGATGCAGCAGTTGCAGCAAATGTCGCAGCAGCAAATGAGTTTGAATCAGCTTACACAAATGATGAATCAAGGCAAGCTTTCGCAAGAGATGATGAGCCAGATGCAGCGGTTAGCTCAGCAGCAGGAAGCAATACGGAAATCATTAGAACAGCTTAATCAAGAAGCCAAGCAATCCGGACAGTCAAAACGTATGGCATCGAATCTCGAAAAGATTTTGAGTGAGATGAAGGAAGTGGTAACAAACCTGCAATCGGAAAAAGTTGATGACGCACTTATCAAGCAGCAAGAGAAAATACTTTCAAAGCTAATTGACGCCCAGCGCTCCGTTAATGAACGTGATTATGAGAAAGATAGAAAATCTGAATCGGGACAGAACACTGCGCGAAATACTCCGCCGGAACTAATGCTCTCCACCGAAGAGGGCAAAAACAAACTTCGTGATGAGCTGCAAAAAGCTATTCGTGAAGGTTACAAAAAAGATTATGAGGATTTAATTAGGAAATACTTCGAAGCATTGCAAAACAAATAGAGACGCAATAAGATGCGTCTCTATTTTTATATAATTAATCCCACTTTAGATATTTAGAATCACCGGTCAGCTCTTGAACTCTACGCTGAACAATTTCATCCTTCTTTTGTTTTCTAACTTGAAGCGATTCTTTTAGTTCCACCAAACGTTTCTCTAAATTTTTTACTTCTTGCAGTTTCTCGCTTTCTCTAATTTCAAATAGATCTGTTAATGTTTCTGCAAGCTGTTTCTTAAAATTTTGCTTGTCATTCCCGTCAGAGTTTTTGCATTTTAAGGCCAGGTATTCAACATTAAACTCTAATTCCACTTTTTTCTTGTGCTGTTCCAAATTTGCCTTCGACTCTAGTTCATATCCGGCAACGCTTGTAAAACCGCTTGTATTAAACGGCTCTAAGTAAGAGCGCTGGTAACCTACTTGCCTTAGTAGTGAATAATATTTGTTCTTGTTTAGCTTTTTGATTTCAGCAAGTTTTTCTTTTACTTCCGATGAAAGGTTTTTTAATAATTTATCTTCCTCTTCTTTGGTCATATCTTTCCCCTGGAGAGTATACGCTTGGGCAAGTTCTGAATACAAGCCTTCTGTTTGTCCAAGTGAATATCCGGAACTCTGCGGAAAAATTGTATTACCTCCCAACAACAATACAATTACGAGTAAAAATATTTTTTGTTTCATTTCATCTCCTTTATTTGATTAAAACTTATCGGCTTGTTTTTCAAGCAGTTGAAGTCGTTCATCTATTATTTTTAGTTGATTACTCCATTCGTCATTATTAATAACTTCAATTTTATCTTGAATGTTTTCAATTTGTGAATCAATTTTTGTTCCTTCCCAGTCAAGCAGCTCGCTGGACACTGTTTTAACCGGATTTTGTCGGGGTGTTATTAATGAAACAACGATT
>JBHEKZ010000112.1:0-5882 GCA_041859025.1 Melioribacteraceae bacterium
GATTATAAATTTGACTTGGATGTATGCGAAATAGACGAAGAATATCACGAAAAAGGATGGAAACGCTTTGAAGAACACACAATGCAAACCCAACTATTTTGAAAAAATAGAAGTGCGGTGGCTTTTTTCTTTTTGTTTTTCCTTCACGGAACTTCAATTGGAAACGGTCAGCAAGGCATTTCATATAACGTTTTGCAGATAAGCGAAGGCACAAATAGCGTTGGCTTTAGCGAGGGATTTGGGCTTTTGCTTATGTGCGGTTATGTGCTGGGCGGATTATAAAACGAAAACTTAAATAAATAATAAATATGGGAAATGTAACATACAAAAATCAACCTGCTATTGATAAGACAAAAGGAAGTGTGCCGTTGGCAGGAACGAGCCACATTTACAGAGTTAAAAAGAAACTTTGGAATGATAGTATTGAAGATGTTTTGCAGGGATTGTTCATTGGTAGAACATTGCACGTTTGTAGTGGAAAATCAATGCTTGGCGATGTTCGGTTAGATGCTGATGCTGAAAATAATCCTGATATAATTTGCGATGCTTCCGATATGAAAGACTTTGGAAAGGATAATGAATTTGAAACGGTTATTTGCGACCCACCATACAACGGAAAGTTTCAATGGAATCACGATTTACTTAAAGAACTTTCAAGAGTGGCAAGTAAGCGGATTATTTTTCAGCATTGGTTTATCCCTGCAAATCCATCTGGCACATACAAAAAGGCACAAGAGAAGTTTCTTTTATCTGATGTATTAGTGTGGCAACCTAAAACATACTTTGGCAGAGTGCAGGTTGTTTCAGTTTTTGATGTTCTTAATAATGAATTATAAATTTAAAATATGTGCAATATAGTAGTAATAAACAAAGGCGAAAAGGAAATAGAAACACCAAGACAGTTTTTAGAATACTTTGGATTTATGCCTGATAAAGAATTTGCACACAATACGATTGAAATGGACTATTGCCTTTGTCAATGTGATTTTGAACAAGCATTGATTGATAATAATGTTCCGTTCAAAAAAGATTGTGGCGATGTTTATGTTGGAATGTTAGACGATGTTGTCGGTGATGACGATTGATAGCCTTGCACATAACTCTCAGATTGGCGAATAAATGTAGGACAAATGAGCAAATTTAATTTAAAATCAATAAAGGAAGAATTTAAGTCAAAAGGTATTTTCTATACACAACCAGAATTGGCAGAGTTTATGAAATCTCTGGTTGATATTGAAATAACAGATGTATATGACCCAACGTGTGGCGATGGTTCTTTACTTTCTGTTTTTGATGATAATGTAAAAAAATTTGGACAAGAAATAAACGACCATCAATTAGTTGTAGCTAATGAAAGATTGAAAAATTTTAACGGATTTTGTGGCGATACACTTTCAAATCCTGCATTTATGGATAAAAAGTTTTCTTGCATTGTAGCAAATCCTCCTTTTTCAATTAATTGGAATCCTCCGAAAGGTTTGTTTATGGATGAAAGATTTACAAAATGTTCATTTATTCCTCCAAAAAGTAAAGCGGATTATGCATTTATGCTACACATCATTCATTTGCTTTCAGATAATGGAATTGCAGTTGTTTTAAATTTTCCAGGTGTTTTATATCGGGGAAATTCAGAAGGCAAAATACGTCAATGGATGGTTGAAAATAACTTAATTGAAAAAGTAATATATATTGCTGGAGATAAGTTTGTAGATACTAAAATAGCAACCTGCTGTATCGTTCGTGACCATTACTTGTCCCTCAATTCCACCCCTGTGTTGCGAGGAATACGAAGGGTTATTCGCAACGTCATCAGAACCGATAATCCAAAGGACAATCTGGTCACGATACACCGCCACCCAAATGAACACATCACAACAATCTGGCTTTAACTGCTGGAAATTCATCAGGAAGCGTTTCTGCGTATCCCTTGAAAGTGCCTTCATGTAAAGAGGTTCATCACTGTCCCGATCAACAGCCCTCGATGCCTTGACTTCAATGGTAATACCATCCAGCCACAAGTCATATTGGCCAGCGTAATTTGGATCAGTTTTCTTGGACGGCTTCTTTAATTTGGAGCACTTTCCCTGAACGTAAGTCTGCGCGAAGCTTTCGCCAAAGCCGCGAGGTGCTGAAATCTCAAAAATCCAAAGATTGGGATTTTCGCTGATATACTCCGTTCTAATTTCAATATATTGCTCGTAACTGAGGCCTCCCTTATCGATTAGACTGCAAATGAGATGCTCGTATTGATTGAATGGGAAGATCGCCCGGTCTTGCTCGACAAGGGCGATGACAGCATCCAAGTCTTCTTTTGATCCAGTGAATGATGCCTGAATTCTATCTCTTAATTCTGTAAGTTCCATTAGGTGTTCTCTCAATTCTTAGATTGTCCAAATACGAGCTTTCACGAAACTCGCAACCATCATCGAGAAACTGGCTAAATATCGGTAAAGATTCAAGGTCGCTTCTCAAAATTTTCGCGGTATTAAAAATGCTGGCAAACATCCAATTCATGAAATCGCTACTCAAAAGCTCTCCCAGCACCTTGGCCGATACTGGAAAATCGTCGTTGGGAATGAGCATGTTGGCACTATTGAGAACGAAACGCCCTTCCGTATCGTGAAAGAAGCAGAGGCGGGAAGAAATAAACTTATAGATTAGCTTCTCCTTCGCTTCGTAGAGGTGGCGCGGGGCAACTTGTTGATACAATCTAAGATCAGCAGGAATGAAACTGCTTGGCGGTTTAAGCGCGCTCTGTGATATGTCCGAACCTTTGAATACTGGAATGAAGCCGTCTTTATATGAAGTCTGAATAAACTTCTTGTTGTTTCCTGTGACAATGCCCAATCCCCATTGTGCCTGTCCTGCCAATGTGATGTGAGGGATGGAGAACAGGCGCTCTAAGGTTTCGGCGGATTCCTGATCGCAATGCAGGTTAAGAATCGACTTGGGGTTGGACGAGAACGAAGCAGCCGTGCGGACAACGAAACTCCCATCATTTTCGCACCTTACCGTTTTAGCCGAACCTGCTTGCTTCTTTGCAAGGACAATAGCTTGAGCTTTAGTGATCAGTCCTTTGAAAGGCTTGCCGAAATCCACTAATCTCTCGATTGAGAGACTAAGCGCTTTGATTCTTGCGTCTTCAAATGTTGAAATATTGAAGAATGCTTCTGGCAAGAGCAAGCCGAGAATTCCGTGATCCTCTAGGCACTCCAAGCAGGCAAAGAAAAACAAAGAAGATGTGTCGAGGCTAGAACCTGTTTTCAACCTGCTGCCCAGATACTCCTTTTCTTCCTTTGGCAATTTCTTCCCCCACGGAGGATTGGTGTAGATGAAATCGAATCGAGGGGCATTGCTTCGGGTTGAAATTTGCAGAAAGTCAGCTTCACGAATATTGCCGCTTTCATAGCCACAGAATTCGCGAATTCTCGCTTTGGTGATTTCGACCGCTACTGGATCAACGTCATATCCATAAATATTCTCTGGCTTGAAACCCAACTCCAAAGCGTGAATGATGAAATTCCCCGAACCACAGCAAGGATCGCAAAACGTGGATCGCTCAAAATCACACAAGGGTGCAGTGAACAATTCCCGAACTACAGAATACGGTGTGTAATAGATTCCCTCCTTATTGCGGAACGAATCGGAAAGGCAGGATTCATACTTCGCGCCCAGATCCAATGGGGGCTCATCCACTGATCTAGCCCGGCTGATAAAGGCAGAAGCAACTGTGTCGTGGTCGTGTGAATCTTTAAGTGATTTGTTCGCTCTCTGAGTCAGTTTCTCCTTGCCAGCAACCTCATTCTGAAAGTGCTCAAGGGATTCCTCAGTAATTCCACCGAGACTCCCCGACCGCAAATAACCTGTTTTCAGCCAATTCCTGATCGTGGCTGTGGAGACTCCCAATCGGAGAGCGGAATCATCAATCGAAACTGCATCAGCTTCGATTTCGCCAAAAAGATCGGTCTGTTCGGAAGTCTTCACTTATGGTCTTGTTCGGTTCTCAGAGAGGTTGTGGGGCGAAGTTCATTTTTTAGCCAACGTTGTTTAGACACACAAAAGTGTGGCCGAATGGAATTCGTTCCCACTTTGGTGTGGATCGGTTGGGATTCGTCCACACTTTTGTGTGGATGGCGCTGGAAATTCGTTCATGGCGTGGTGGCGGAGGGTCGGGATTCGTAATTATTCTTCTATAGAAGAAGTATTGATGGTAATCATTTTTTCTAGATTTTCCAAAAAAGCTGCCTCATATTGCTCCATATTAAAAGGTTCTTTAGAAAAGGCTTGTAGCACATGTCCAAAATCTTGAATGAGTGTCTTCATGGCAAAACAAAACCAAACATCAATCGGTAATTCCGTCCTATTCAAAGCTTCTGCAATATTTAGACAAAAAATTTGATTTTGAATATTTCCCTTAGAGCCATTATAAATTGTGAATAATGGCTTCAAATCTAAATCTTCGGGCGTGATATCTTTTAAAAAGATGTCTTTCATGGTTGAATAACTACCGTTTCTTCATCTTTACTTTTAGTCAATTTATATTTATATTCGACCATTTTGCGAAATTCTGGATCGTTCAAATATTTGGCCAAAATTCCATCTACATTATCGCGCAAGGCTTTAAGTCGATATTTCTTTTCCATGTCATGGGATAAGCTGTAATATCCTTTTCCATTAGGAACTACAATGCCGAATTCTTCCATAAGTTCTAAAATACCACTATATGGATCGACGCCAGTTTCGTAATCAACATAAACGGTAAATTTAGAACGTTCTTTAACCTGACGGCTAAAAGCGATATCAATAATGAATTCATTGCCCAAAACCTCTTTGGTTTTTTCATCCTTATCATTCACCTTCTTGATCGTCCATACTGTGTCAGATGCATAGATGATTCCAGTCCCGCCAGAAATAACTTCTCCGGGCTTATACATGTCTTGACTGGTGTATGTATGATTGATGAAAATTGAAGGCACATTGGCAATGGTAATTGCTGGAGCTACTAAGCGACAAAAATCTTTAATTAATTTAGGACGCTGCAAATCAGCCTTATTTTCATCTTTCTTTGCATCATCTTGTTGCTTCTTAGAAGTTGCCTGACCCAATGAGTCTACAACAATCATAATTTGCTCTTCATCTGGATCAACTTGTTCCAATTTTTGAAACATATCATTTCGCAAATCTTCCAATGATCTAAAAGGAAGATGTAGCACACGATCCATGTTCACGCCACGCGCTTCAAAGTATTCAAGCGGCGTTCCAAACTCATTATCATAAAACCAAATGACTGGATCTTTACCTTCATGGTGTTTTAAAAAACTTCGCATTCCCATCAAGTGAAAACTTGATTTGAAATGCTTCGGTGGAGCGGCAATAGTAGTAATACCACGACACAACCCATGATCAAAACTGCCACTAGCTGCCAAATTAAGAATAGGAACCTCAAAAGAGAAATAATTCTTATTCTTAAAGAAGGTGGAACCTGAAAGCATTTCTCCTTTCAAGGTTCCAATTTTGGAATATTTGCTTAAAGTTTTACTCATATATTAACGAGACTTCTTAGAAAGAGAATAGGTTTGAGATAAAAGGTCTAATTCTTTAGAAATAGATGAATTGCCTAGAAAATATAAATCAAATTCACTGTCTGTTAATGCGACAAAACGTGATAGAGAATTGTCCAATTTGGCAATCAATAAATCAAACTCACGAACATCGTTTGGGGGCGGAGCAATCGGAATATGCATGGGGGCATTATTGAAATCCTTTTTAAATTCCCGCATGATTTCTTTCAATTTAGAAAGATAGGCTTCTTTATATTCTGCAAGAGCCTTATTATATTTTTCAATAATCAACTCTCGATTCTCTCGAACCTTATTTAAGAG
>JBHEKZ010000220.1:0-12678 GCA_041859025.1 Melioribacteraceae bacterium
GTAGAAAGAGGAATGCATTTGCATTATGTGAACAGAAGCGATTATCGAAAAAAACATTTGCCCGAATTTACGGACTGGATTTTAAGCAAGTTCGGAAAGGTTTACATCGTTCCCGAAGGTGGAACAAACCAGCTTGCTTTAAAAGGAGCCTCAGAAATTCCAAATCTCATCGAAATAGATTTTGATTATGTAACAACCGCTTGCGGAACAGCAGGAACTGTTTCCGGAGTTATCAGCGGACTTGAAGGAAACAAAAAAGTTCTAGGCTTCGCAGTTCTTCGCGGCGCAGCATTCTTGTTGAAAAATGCAGAGCAGAATGTTTTAGAATTCACAGGGAAAAAGTTTGATAATTGGTCAATCAACTTGGATTATCACTTTGGCGGCTACGCTAAAATCAATCGAGAGCTAATACTGTTTATTCGCCAAATAGAAGAAATAAATGGAACTGTTCTCGATCCGGTTTATACAGGTAAAATGCTTTTCGGAGTTTACGATTTAGCTCGACGTGGCTACTTTGGAGAAGATAAAACTATTGTAGCCTTACACACCGGCGGTCAGCAAGGAATTGCCGGAATGCGGGCCAGAATGAATGAAGTTCTCTCCACCCGCATTTAATTTTTGCGACAGAATAAGATTATCGCGCAGTTCATTTTTGTCGTCTTTATTCGATAATAAAAGAAAATTTTAAGCGTGAACGTAAAAATAGGTTCTGGAAATATTAAGGGGCTACAGCAATCAATTCTTGAAATGCAGAAATTGAAAACCGCTGAATTCAAAAAAGAATTGCTGGAATTGAAAAAAGATTTAAAAGAAATCTCAAAAGATTCTCATAATCTAAAAAACCTCGACGCAGAAAATTCGACGATTAATTATAACAATCAGTTTATTGACTTTAATTTTGTGTTCAATTTTTTTGCTTCCGCCCAAGTTTTAGTGGAAGGAAAAATTGAACATGAAGAGCAGGGCCTGGAAGTTAGTTTCAAATATGCTTTTCAACGCGAAGTTGAAGAAGAAGGGAAAAACGTTATAAGGAATTTTGCGCTAGAGTTGAAAATGAAAGCCGGCTTCGAAGAAACAATTTCCGGAGAGCAGAAAGTTGAAAAGGAAGATATTCTCAAATTTATCGAGCGGCTAGTAACTGAAATCTTTGACACATTTAACAGCAGCGCCCAAACTCTAAGAAAGGTTGTTGTTGACCAAAACCATCTTAAAAGAATTGTTAGTGCTGGTAAAACAGAACTTGCTGGATTATTGCAATCACTTCTTGGCGCCGTCTTTTCTTTTATTAAACACAAAGAAATGAATAGACAAAGCATACCGGGAGTGAGTGTAGCTCTGCTTGCGCAAAGAGATATTCACGAAGCAAAGGAATACACGGTAAACAAAATTGAATCTTTTACTGTGGAAATTAATCAGCTCGATGAGCAAAAAGAAAAACAATAACCCGCCAAAACAATTAAATCCGGATGTTGTAATCCCAATAGCCTTATTTAATTTTCTTTAACACTGTTGCCAATCTAAAAGCATAGTTTTATTATGGTATGCAAAATTCAATCGCGTCCATTCTTAATGAACAGAAAAACAAACTTATTCTTTTTTGCTGCGGGAATACTTGCGGCATTGCTCTTGGTTGGCTGTGAAAGATACAATAAAGAGTTCCGCGATACTAATGATCAGAAGGGAGAGGTCTGGTTTAAGCAGACGGGTGTTGACCTTGGTGCAAAAATCAAAATGGTTGACGAAGAAAATGGTCTGGCAATTTCGCGGGGAAAAGGAGAAGATGTTAAGGGAAAGGTTCTGAAATTTCAGAACGGAAAATGGGGCTTCGTTTCAGAACACGCATATTCAGATTTTCCATTCATTGCCCAATACAACAAAGAAACAATTTGGTGGGTAATTCATGAAACACATCATGGAAAATACAAACCACGCCTTTATTCGTTGACAGGAAACCAGCAAAAAGAGATTCTACTTCCACCGGTAATGTGGGACAATGTCGATTATGCGATGTGGAACTCATTTAGCATTTTGCCAAATGGAAGAGCGTGGATTGTTGGTCAGCAAGGAAACATAGCAAGATATGATGGGAAAAAGTGGTCAAGTGAATTTAGCCCGGTTAAGAGAAAGCAGAATGAAAATTTTAGCGCCGGAGATTTACACGACATACAAATGCTTTCAGAAAATTTGGGATGGGCTGTGGGCAAGCAAGGAATTATTCTGAAATATGAAAACGGGAAGTGGAATAAATTCGAATCGCCCACAGAAGATGAATTAAAAAGCATTTCGATGCTGGATGAAAGTTTTGGCTGGATAGTTGGTGACAGAGGCACAATATTAAAATTTGAACAGGGCAGATGGCATAAAATAGAAAACAATATTCGTGTTTCCTTAAATGCTGTTAAAACCATTTCCAATAATAAAGCTTGGGTTGCCGGCGCTAGATCAACATTGTTAGAATTGAATGATGGTGCATGGATAGAAAACCAGGCAATAAAAAATTTTGAAGATACTTTTGTTTCGCTAGATGTGATTAAATCGCGCAGTGGCGAATACAAACTTTGGGTAATTGGGGATAATGGTATTTATACGAACTCACAAAGTCTGAAGTTTTCGTTTACCGATGTAACCGCGAACGTTTCGTTACGTAAAGAAGGACGAGCCGCCATCTTTAGGGATTTTGACGAGGATGGTTTTCTCGATGCCGCAACAATTTTGGAAGACGGACCGCCGGTGCTTTATAGAAATCAAAAGGGAAATCTTTTTTCGGAAGCGGCTAGAGATCATTCCTACCAGAAACCGGGAACAGCTCAAACAATTTCCTCCGCGGATTTTGATAATGACGGCAATACCGACTTACTTGAAATTCTAGACGATGTTAACAACAAACTCTCTTTTGGACTAGGTGATTTTGCTTTTAGAGAAGTTGAAACGAGTGAGTACATTCATCCGGAATTTATACAAACGGATTTGAACTTGGCTACTTCGCAAACTGCTGATTTTGATAATGACGGAAATCTCGACCTTTATTTTTCGAATTATAATTTTGAGGATATGCTTTTTAGAAATAATGGCGTGGGTAAATTCGAAGATGTGTATAAAAAGTCGGGAATAAAAAAAATTATTAATCATCGTTCGTATGGAACAACACTAAGCGATTTCAATGGAGATGGATTAATAGATGTGTTAATTACTTACAAGCTAGCCGAAAACAATCAGCACATTTTTCTATTTATTAACAAGGGGAATTTCCACTTCGAACAAAAAGAGGATCCAAATTTCTTTACGGATAGTGCGCCTAGTACGTATGCGGCAATTTCGAACGATTTTAACAACGATGGATTTCCCGATCTGGTCGTTTTCAACCAAGAATTCAATCTTCAATTTTTGATCAATGACGGGAAGGCAAATTTCATAGACGTAGCAAATAAAGTTGGTTTTACAGGAAAACTGTTTCATCCGGAACCGTCAGGCGGAGTGATTGCCTCGGCAGATGTAAATAATGATGGCTGGCTCGACTTATTTATAGGCTCGAGACTGTTCCTTAACTCGCCGCAATTTCGCTTTTCAGAAGTTGGAAATTCGGTTGGTGTGGATTTTACCGGCAACCCAACTTTTGCCGATTATGATAATGACGGTGATATGGATTTGTTTATCGGTAGTTCAAGAGAGGCTTTAGGAAAAGGAGACAGAACAGTTTTATACAGAAACAATTTAACGGAGAAAAATTTTATAAAAGTAAAACTTTACGGAGACATTAGTAACCGAAACGCAATAGGCGCAAAAGTATACCTGCTAGGATACAACAAAGAGGGAAAGCAAGTTTATAAAACATTACGCCAGAATGGAGTTGGCTCGAATTCGCTTACACAAGAAGACTTTTCAATAATACATTTTGGAGTTGATCCCGAATTAAAATATCAAATAGAAGTTGTCTTTCCATCCGGCATTCAAAAACAGATAGACGCTGAAAAAAATAATACGTACTCAATCTACGAATCATCCTTTATAGCAAGAAACATCATCTTGACTCGAAAATCTTTTGTTAGAACATTTTTATTGATCGATATGAAAATCGAAATGGTAAAGCTGGCTGTAGTTATTATCATACTTTCAAGCATCTACTTTTATGCGAGAAAGACGAAAGCAAAAAAGCTTGCTTATCACGTATATATTGGGTTGTTCTTTTTGCTGTTTTATCTTCTGCTTGTTCATCTAACAATTACAAAACCACAAATATTATCTGCTTTAATATCTATTACAACAACAGGTGCGCTGGCGTTCGGATTTGTTTTTTCGGCCTCTCGATACATCGAAGCGAAAGAAAGTCGTTATATATCTCATTTTAAATTGCTGGATGTACTTGGCGAAGGCGGAATGGGAAAAGTTTATAAAGCCATAGACAAGCAAGATGGAAAAATTACAGCTGTTAAAATTCTAAATCAGCACTTATTAAAGGACGAGGAAAACAGAAGGCGTTTAGCAAGCGAAGGAAGACTGCTTTCCTCAATAAATCACCCGAACATTGTAAAGGTGCTGGAGTTTGGGGAATCTACCGAACATTCATTTATTGCGATGGAATATCTTGGCGGTGGAACCCTTCAAGATTATATTGAGAAAAGCCACCCAATCAGCGAAGAAAGAATAGTAGAAATAACAAAACAAATTTGTGCTGGATTAAAAGCTATTCATGCAAATGATATTATTCACCGAGACCTGAAATCACCGAACATTATGTTCGATGAAAATGGAAATATTAGAATTATGGATTTTGGCTTATCCAAATCTCCGCTGGTAAGTACTATGACAACTCTTGGAACGGTAATAGGAACACTTGGATTTGTTGCTCCGGAACAAGTAACGAGTCTAGATGTAGATCAGAGAGTTGATATTTTCTCCCTTGGTGTAATTTTATATCAAATGATTACTAATAAACTTCCCTTCAATGGAGAGAATGAAATTGCTCTCATTCATTCAATCTTCAATACTGTGCCGTCTAGGCCGTCCGAAATAAATAGTGCAATTTCTCCTAAATTAGAGGAGCTGGTTTTAAAGTGTCTTGAAAAAGATGTTCAGAACAGATTTAAAAACGTAGATGAAATTTTATCTATACTATAGCTTTTTAAATCACGCTTCACTTCCAAAATGTGAAAAACAAATTAACAAGAGATAATGGAACACACGAATATTCAAATTCCCCTAATCAGTACAATACCGTTTGTGCTGATGTTGTTATCAATCGCAATCTTTCCTTTATTCTGGAATCACTGGTGGGAGAAAAACAAAAATAAGTTAATCGTAGCAGTTGTGTTAAGCGTTCCGATAATTGTTTATTTACTTACAAATGGACTTGGTGAAAAATTAGCTGAAACAATTGTTTTCGATTACATCCCGTTTATTATTCTGCTTGGCGCGCTATTTACAATCACCGGCGGAATTTATTTATCCGGCGATATCGAAGCGACACCTAAGGTTAATGTAACGTTTATGGGAATAGGCGCCATACTTGCTTCGCTGATGGGAACAACCGGCGCGGCAATGCTGCTTATTCGTCCTGTTATTCAAACCAATAAAGAAAGAACATTTAAGGCACACACAATTTTATTTTTTATTGGAATTGTAGCTAATTGCGGAGGCTTGCTTACTCCGCTTGGAGATCCTCCATTGTTTATGATGTACCTTCGCGGTGCACCGTTTACTTGGTTTTTTCATTTGGCTCCGGAATGGTTTTTAACAAACATACTTTTACTGATTATTTACTTCTTTGTTGATTCATACTTTCACAAGAAAGAGCCGGCAAGTGCAATTGAAATTGATCGGAGAGTAATCAAACCAATCAAGCTTCAAGGTAAGCTTAATTTTATTTGGATGGCGGGCGTAGTTCTCGCTGTTGCGTTCTTAAATGAACAATATCTTCCATTCATCTCGCAGAATCACTATTACAAGTTTATTAGAGAGGCGGCAATAGTTGGAATGGCGGCTTTGTCCTTGTTGTTCACAACCAACTTGCTTCGTGTTTCTAACAATTTTACTTGGGAGCCGATAAAGGAAGTTGCTTATTTATTCATTGGAATATTTGTTACAATGGTTCCATGTTTGCTTTATCTTGAATCTAATGCTAAGCATCTCGGAATAACATCGCCAGCACAATTTTATTATTTCTCCGGATTGTTGAGTAGTTTTTTAGATAACACTCCAACAGCTGTTACATTTCACTCGTTAGCAATGGGGTTGGGACAAACAACCGGAAACTTGGTTGCCGGAATTCCGGAAGAGCTGTTAAGAGCAATTTCAATAGGTGCGGTTTTCTTTGGAAGCATGACTTACATTGGTAACGGTCCAAACTTTATGGTTAAGGCTGTTGCTGAAGAAAACAACATTAAAATGCCAAGCTTTTTTGCTTACATTTATATGTTTTCGTTAATTGTGTTATTACCGGTTTATGTAATTGTTCAACTTTTATTTGTGAATTGAGAAATTTGCTTGCAAGTATTTAATCCCGGACTTCGTTCCTCTCTATGGCGAAAGAGGAACGAATTTTTCCGGGCTCTTCTGAGGCTGAAGAAATTATTCTGTTTCGTATCCCTTTATACCCATTTCCGGCATGTCTAAACCGGCAATTTCATCAGCGGAATCAACACGCAAGCCAAAATATTTTTTCTGTAATTTGAAGAACGTGTACATCAACGCATAAACAAAAATTATCGCTGTAACAATTCCAATTATTTGCGCAACTAGCTGTCCGGCATCTCCATAGAACAAGCCTTTTACACCGCCGGCAACACCGTTCCAACCGTCACCATAAGTTCCGTCTGCAAAAAGACCGAGCGCTATAATTCCCCACGCACCGTTGAAACCATGTACAGCAACAGCGCCAACCGGATCATCGATTTTCAGTTTTTGATCGATAAAGAAAACCGCAAACACAACTATAATTCCAGCAACCGAACCGATTACAAATGAAGCCCACGATGGAACAAATGCACATGGTGCGGTAATGGCTACTAATCCGGCGAGTAAACCATTTGCCATCATTGATGGATCCGGTTTGCCGAATTTATACATCATTAAAAAGGTTGCGGCTAATGCGCCTGCACCGCCGGCAAGCATTGTGTTAGTTGCAACAACTGTTAAGCGCAAATCTGTTCCGGCTAAAGTTGAACCAGCGTTAAAACCAAACCATCCAAATGCAAGAATAAATGTTCCGGTTATTGCCATTGGAATGTTGTGTCCGGGAATAGCCTGTGATGTTCCATTTTTTGTGTATTTACCAATTCTTGGCCCAATTACAATTGCACCGGCAAGAGCCGCAACCCCACCAACCAAATGCACTACTGATGAACCGGCAAAATCAACTTGTCCGTGACCGAGCCCAAAGTTAACACCAAGATCAGCTAGCCAGCCGCCACCCCAAACCCAGTTGCCGTAAATTGGATAAACAAACATCGAAATGAAAAACGCAAACGGAATGAAAGCGGTGAACTTCCATCTTTCGGCCATTGAACCTGTTGGTATTGTTGCGGTTGTATCCATAAATACCATTTGAAAAAGAAACAGTGCAAACACACCAACATCGTAAACAGAACCGTTAAGAAAGAAGCCGCTGTAGCCCAGAACTTCAAATGTTTTTCCAAAAAGAGTAAAGCTTAACATACTATTTAATCCCGGTGTTCCGCCAAGAGCAGCTATGCTACCAACCCCGCCAAACATAAATGCGAATCCGCAAATCCAAAAACCTATCATACCAATTGCATAGACGAGAAAATTCATTCCCATTGTGTGTGCAACGTTTTTTGCTCTTGTGAAACCGGTTTCCACCATTGCAAACCCCGCTTGCATAAACATTACAAGAAAGCCGGCAATCATAACCCAAACAATATTGATAGAAATTTTATTATGTCCCACCGTATTTGCAACCTCTTCAAGAGTTGGTTGACCGGCAGTCGCGGCAGGCACATCTTTAATTGTTCCGGTAGTAGCTCCGGATGGATCAACCTGTGCGTTGATTGACTAAGGAAGCACAATTATTAATGCAAGCACTAAGCCGCTAAGTAAAAAGAATCGTTTTATATTCATCATAATTATTTCTCCCTTTTATTAGAACACAAAGCTGGCGCCGAAGACCAAATAAGTTTTGTCTTGAGACGGGTTGCTGATGTATGATACGTTAATCGGAAACGAAAATTTATCTGTTAATGAGATTGTCTTTGATGCTGTTATACTTAGATTGATAATATTTCCCTTGTCAACTAAATAGTAGGCGCTCTTAGATGGAACAAAACCGGCCGCGAACGAAACAGTTGCATCACTTACTGTTATTGGATATCCAACTTGAATGTAAGTTGAGTTTTCCGGGTCATTAGATAAGTTGGAATAAAGAGACAATGAAATTGGAAATACCTCTGGTCCAGAATATGTTAATCCTCCCTCAATAGTATGCGCCGCCACAAAACCGGTCTTAGGCTTAAAATAACCAAAGGGTATTCCGTAAGAAGGAATATAATAGTCTGTAATAACTGCCGAAAATGAACCGGAAGCTTCTGTTGAAATTACGTAGGAAGCATAAAGATCGTTTTCCGCATATGTAGTTCCAGCAGTCGGGAACGCATAAGAGCCCCAAGCTCCAATTGTAAATCCACCACTTGTATAAGAAAGACTTGGCTGAAATGCCGGCGCATCACCAAAATCCAACCCACGCCAGAGGTAACGACTATAAATATCCGCCCCTACTTTTATTTGGGCGAAAGAACTAATGCTAGTTAGCATAATAAATAACACAATAAAATATTTTTTCATTTTCACCTCCATTTAAAATTTGGTTTATAAAGCGGACTTGCCCGATTCTTCAGTGCGTATTCGAATAACTTCTTCAACGGAGGAAGCGAATATCTTTCCGTCACCCACCGCACCGGTTTTGGAAGTGCTGATAATAATTGAGATTGCTTTTTCGGCTTTCTCCGCTTCGCACACCAACTCAATTTTTATTTTAGGTACAAACTCAATGTTGTACTCTGCACCACGGTATATTTCCTTGTGTCCCTTTTGTCTTCCGTATCCGCGTACTTCCGTTACGGTAAGTCCGGCATACCCAGCTTCAAGCAGAGCGTTATGCACATCGTCCAGCTTGAAGGGTCTAATTATAGCCTCTATCTTTTTCATACCACCTCTGTGTTGTTAATAATTGTTAGGAGAATTGCAAAATTTACCTAATTAAATTATGACAATAGGTGCAATTGTATAATAAAATTAGGCTTTATGCAATAGATGGAAGAAATATTTTTTAAAAAGTATGTTTGCTCTATGTTTTACAGATATTTATTTAAAACCCCGGCTTGTTTTGATTCGTATCAAAAAAGAAAACAATCCGGTTGCGAAATAGATATATCAGAGATATTATTCCGAAGAGAAAAAAGAATAGACAAATCAAAAACAGAGAGATTATTGGATACTTCTTCTAAAAGACAAGTTTTAAATAAGCTGCTTGGGGAATTTACCGCAAAAATTTCCGAAGATTTTATGAAACTTTCTACTGGAGCGAAAACCGTTCCTCTTGACCAAGAGCTTGATAAAAACATAGATAAAGCTTTTCGCAAGATTGTTGAGTTTAATAAAGAACTTAGTAAAGAAGTTCATCGTATGCTTGATGAAATAGAGTCGTTTACAGAAAAGCTTAAAAGGCTAAGCGATGAAAAATCAAGATACGAAAGATTGTATGCTTCGGGTATTTTATTTCAATCAGAAACCGAAATGATTTCTCTGATGGAAAAAGCAATTGAGACGGTTGTAAAAGAATTAGAAGCTGACGAAGGTTTTATAGTTTTGGTGAATGAACAACAAGTATTTGATACTATAGTTTCAAAAAATATGGATCCCGAAATTGAACATAGCGCAAAGGAGATGAGTACAAGTATCATTAAGAATACTTTTTCCAGCCTTCAACCATTGCAACTCAATAGCCTAAAAGTCGAAGATGAGTTTTCTGTAAAACACAGTGTGGTCTCTCTTGGACTAACCGCGGCAATTTGTGTCCCGTTGGTTTCCGGTCAAAAAGTTCTAGGCGCTGTTTACATTGACAGAAGAAATAAAACAATGCCATTTAAGGATTCTGACTTAACGTTTCTGATTGCTTTTGCAAAACAGATTGTAAAGGGGCTTGAAGTTTCTTTGGAAATCAGAGAATTAGAAGAAAAATTGGAAGACAAACCAAAACAAGACTTTGCTTTGCTACGTAATGAATTTAAAAGCGAGGGAATGATTGGAAGCAGCAGCAAGTTGTTTAATGTTCTAAAATTGGCATCAAGAGTTTCCGATACAGATGCATCAGTCCTTGTTCTGGGAGAAAATGGAACTGGAAAAGAACTACTCGCGAGAGCGATTCATAAAAACAGCCGACGAGTTAACAAACCATTTGTTGCGGTGAACTGCGGTGCAATTCCATCCGATCTGTTGGAATCGGAATTGTTTGGTTATGAAAGCGGTGCATTTACCGGCGCGGTTAAAAGTAAACCGGGTCGTTTAGAAATTGCTGATGGAGGAACAATCTTTCTTGATGAGATTGGAGAGATGAGCGTAAACCTACAAGCGAAGCTTTTACGTGTTATACAGACAAAAGAAATTGAACGACTGGGCGGAATTGAATCAAAAAAAATTGATGTGCGATTTATTGCCGCAACGAACAGAGACCTTGGGTTGATGATAGCAGAAAAAGCTTTTAGAGAAGACTTGTATTACAGGCTAAAAGTTATCGAAATAGTTTTGCCGCCATTACGAGAAAGACGTGAAGACATTGAAGAGCTCTCGAAACATTTCTTAAATAAATTCTCAAACGGAAATAACCCTCATATGTTTTCTGAGGAAGCGCTGTTCATTTTGGAAAGATATGATTGGCCTGGTAATGTTCGCGAGTTGGAAAATGTAGTACAGCGAAGTGTAATTCTTTCTAAAGAAAATGTAATTCTCCCAACCGATTTGCCTCCGGAAATATTTACAGAAGAATTTAAAGATTTTGAAATCAACACACACAAAACACTTGCCGATGCAGAAAATGATTTTCGTAGAATGTATTTGATTAAGACTATCAGAAAAGCCGGCTCTAAAAGTGAAGCAGCTAAAATTCTTGGCATTAATAGAAGTCATTTACACAAATTAATTTCGCAATTGGATATTACGGATTAGTTCTCGTTTAATTTAAGACAGCAAAATCTTAGACCATTCTCGTTGCCCCCCAACGACACTAGAAATAGTGAGTAGTTGTTTTTTTGCGACACTTAATAACAACAATAACCTAAATCAGCCTCCAATCCTCAAAAAGGACACGGCATATCTTTTGAATGTCTTCTCTTATTTGAAAGATGCATATGAATGATCACATTCTAATAATTGAATCAAATACGACAAAATTGAGAAAGCTTAGAGAAATTCTATCCAAAGAAGGCTTTAATATTATGACTGTAACGGATAAGGAATCGGCTCTGAATATTTGCAAAAAAATTCAGATTGAATATGTGATCGCTAATCCAAATGATCTTGGGCTGACAAAAACTGAATTACAAAACAATAAATAATGAGGAGCAAAAATGAAGCAAGGAAAGTTGTTACTGATGTTGTTTGCATTAATCGTGTTAGTTGTAACTGGTTGTAAAAAAGAGGACAATCCAACAGAATCAACCGCTGGAACTGATATTGCAAATCCATCCGGGCAGCCAATGCCAAGTTTTTCAGATCAAGCAGATTACGGCGGAGCGATGGCTTCGGTGTATTACTATATGGCAGCACCAATAGCCGGCTTTCCGGATGTAGCCACTAGCGCAGCAACTGCGGTATTTAATGGTGGTGTTGATGTTGGCGCGGTAACTGTAAATAATAATTCGTTAGGTAAACTTTCATCAAGCGGAAAAACATATTATATGGCGCCGGATGTAAATAACCCATTCAATCAATTAAACTTAAGTTGGAACGGAACTAGTCATAATTGGAATGTTGCCGGCGCAAATGGAGTTCCGGCGATAACAGGAAGTGTAAAAAGCCCAAACGATTATTCTGTAACTCTTCCTGCCACAAATTCAACTATATCTAAAGCAGTTGGAATTCAAGTTAAGTGGACTAACCCTTCAACCGCCAAGGCTCTAATTCAAATAGTAAACGTAAGCAACAAGGCTCAAGTAAAAGTTTATCAAGAAGTAACAGACAACGGAAGCTATACAATTCCGGCTGCTGATCTAGCAAGTTTCAGCGGCGACTGCATGATCTTTGTTGTTAAGTATAATTATTCATTTACGACTGCTAGCGGAAAGAAATATTACTTTGTTTCAGAAATTGTAAAAAGTGTAAATGTAAAAGTGAATTAACTAATTCGAAGTACGACTATGACTGAATGCGGATTCGTGAGGTTCTCTCTAGTGAGTAAAATGACGAATTCGCATTTAGTTCGTATTAAAGCAAGCGACAATAGAATTCGATAAACTCCTCGGGAGGAAGTGTGAAAACAAAATTTATAATTTTCTTTTTAGTAATGTACGTGAGCATCAATGCTCAATGGACAAAAGTGAGTACACAAAATGTTGGGCTATCAGGCAGGTTACACACACATAATTCAACTTTGTTTTTGTACGGGTCATTTAGCGGTTACCATGTCTACAAGTCTACAGATAATGGAACGACATGGACAGATATAATAAGCAA
>JBHEKZ010000528.1:0-2768 GCA_041859025.1 Melioribacteraceae bacterium
TTCAGTTTCCTTTATTGTCTCACTCAAATTATTCTCTTCAACCAATTCTTGCGCTGCTACTATTGGCTCTTCAACCGGGGTTTCAATTTCTTGTACAACCTCATCAGCTTGATTAAAATTTTTCATCCAATCAACATCATCCAGTAAATCCATAATAGATAGATCAGGCGATAAAGGCTTTTCCTCTATTTTATAAATATCATCTTCGATCAATTGTTGTTGCTCATCAGAAACGCTGATAATTGAATCAATATCTTTTTTTTCTTCGGCAAAAAACTCTTCGCTTGCTTCTGGTCTGTTGTCGCCTAGAAGTGAGTTCAAAAAATTCTCGTTATGCGATTGCGGCAACTCTTCTTTATCATTTTCAATAATAAAATCGAGGTCCTTAGTTAGATCATAAAACTGAGAGGAAGAATCATTTTGTTTGTCTGGCTCATCATTATCTTCATTAAAAACATCCTCCCAAATATTAAAATTTGGAATCTGGTCCGATTCAGCGATTAATTCCTTAACTCGTTCTTCTATTGATTTTCGAAGCATAGCAAAAGAAGTTTCTGTATCGTGACGGCTTTCTTCATCATGAAGCGGAAGCAAAGGTTTCCCAACTCCAATACTGAAGACTTGCGAATCTACCTCGGAAGAATTTTTGTATTTTGGACTTATATCAAAGGTATGATAAAGCACTTTTTCTGTTCTATCATAATCTTCGGGAAGAGAAGAAAACATTAATTGCTTTGATTCATTTTTTTTGTGGGGATCTGATTTCAACTGAAAAAAACCTACTCGAGGAATTTTTAACGTAACTCCTTCTGCAAGAATTTCAACAATTGATTCCGTAAGGATATCAAAAGCCAATTCCTTTTGAGAAGAAGACACACCGAGGACATCGGCGACCCGTTTATATAATTCTGTCTGGTTCATTTCTTTTTTTCACTACCAACGATACTCAAAACCAAGCAAATAGTCGAATGGTTTTTCTTGATATTGTTTCCAAACAAAATTACTTCTATTCAAGATGTTTTGAAAGTCCGCTGTTATTTTAAACCCGCTAAAAAGCTGATACCAAGCGCCAGCCACTAAATTTGTGTAGTTACTTACCTTTTGTGCGTTATTTATATCAGCATAAGTATCAAGTGCAATCAAATATGTAAGCCCAAATCCCCAATCGGAATTATTATTAAAATTATAGGATAATGACGAAGTATAAACCGGCTCGTATGGGATCTTGTTTCCAGCAGAACTAGTGACCTCTTGAACTGCAGCCTCAGCAAACAAATAACCAAATTCTGTAGGTTGCAAATAAAAATTAACTTTTGCTTTAATTATTTGCACACCGCTGGCTTTTTGAATATCAAACTTCCCGGCATTCAACAAGTCTTCGTAATACAAGTAGTTATCAACTTTGGAATAATTTGTAAGCAAAGCGATTGAAAAGAGTTTCTGGTATTCGTAGCGGAAAGTTAGATTTAGGTTATTGTAATATTTGGAGAATGCGTTATCAGCTAGTCCCAGATTTGTAAAAGGGTTTCTGTCAAGAATGCTTTTCATTGTAAAAAACTCAACCTTGGGTTTATACTCAGCACCAAAAGTCATACCTTTATCGAGCAAGATTTCTACAAGTGCAAATGGGGAAAATAAGTTTGATGAAGAATTCGCATCAAAGTAAACGCCTGCAGTTACCCATAAATTATTGGAAGGTACGGATTCTACGTAAACCTCTGTACCAAGTCTTGAATAACTATCAGTCCCGCTTAAATTGTTCGCTAGCATCTGGCGATGGAAAACAGCGCTAGCGCCAAATAGCATTTTATTCCATCTTAAATTCATTTTACCAGTAGCAATAATTGACGTTTCTTTTAGACTATTCTCATTCATGGAAAAATGCTTTCCGCTTACTCCAAAAGCCATATTAAATATTTTACTATACAGACTAGAAACTGACAAACTTACTTCGGCGTTATTCTTTTCTCGAAGCTGTGTTGGAGTTACAGAGCCAAATAAACTATAGGAATCTCTGTAATATTTGCCTTCTGCTAAGATTTTTGAGCCGGGCAAAAACTCGGATTTTGTACTGATAGAAAAATCATTTTTAATTTCAATTCCGGAATTGTTGTATCCGGCATTAGGTAAATAATCATTTATGTTTGATCCCCAAGCCTTCAAATGAAACAGATAGTAATCAAAACTTTGAGATAAGTTCAATTCTCCAAATGGAAGTGTTTCCTTGCCAATCATGATTTTTACTTTCCCATCATAATGGTCCTCCGCACTTTTTACGTTTGGATAAATAGCTACCGGAGCTGATGTAATTAAAAACGGCAATTCTTCCGAAGAATATTGCGGAGTGAAAAAGTCTTTTGAAAGAATAGAAATTAATTCTGTCTTTGGCTTTTGCGCAGCGGCAATACTAATGGCCTGCCTTCCTGTTATTATAAAATCGGGTAGCTCAATATTTTGCTGTTCGTTTTGAGCGATTGTAATAGATAATGATAGGATGAACAAACCGAGTAATTTTTTCATTACAAACCTCTCAACTTTCTTTTAGCTTCTTGCGCATATTCTCCTTCGGAATGACGAAGCAAGACCGAGCGATACATTTCTTTGGCTTGCTGCTTATCGTTCAGCTTAACAAAGCAGTCACCCAGCATCAGCAGCGATTTTGTGTACCACTCATCATAACCGGAAAAGACAGAACGCGTGCGGACGAACGCAGTTACGGCATCTGTATACTTTCCTTGATTATACAAGGAGACTCCGTAAAAGTATTG
>JBHEKZ010000390.1:0-2891 GCA_041859025.1 Melioribacteraceae bacterium
GTAACAGAGTTCCGGTTCGGATAGGGGCCATAATAATCGGCACCGTCAAATTCAAAAGAACTTGCTGTTTCGGCAGCGGGGAATTTATCCGAAGCGCTGATTCGAATGAAATAACTGCGTGGAAAATTCTTAAGCATCGTATTAAAGCGGGGCTTGTGAACTTTTATTAGTTCAGCTTCCGCTAGAAGCGCAGTTAATTCCGAATTAGTAGTTTGAAACTCTAAAGAGCTGGCGGCCTGCACAATTTTTTTTGATTTGCGAAGTGCCGTACTCATAAAATGATTTTTTACCCGGTCCTTTAAGGATTTTGCTTTACCGATATAAACAATTACGCCCTTAGAGTTTTTGAAAAAATATACACCGGGTAATGCCGGGACTCGATACAAATCATCTGTTAGTTTTTTCTTTGTTGTATTCAGAGTTGATGGGACAAATGCAGACCTCTGAAATGAAATTAAATCTTCAATCGAATCAATATTGTGATCTTCTCGGAGTGTTTTGAACATCTTGATCAAGACTTTGCCGGTAGCAGTTGCATCTCCCAAACCACGGTGTACATCGCGGTGCCGGATTTTGAAATGCTTAACAATATTCCCAAGTGATTTACTCGGCAAAGCGGGGAAGAGTTTTCTGGCTAATTTAAGAGTACAAATGGCTTCATTAGGAATCATTTCATTTTCGGAAGACATGCACTCATTTCTCAGGAATGCAATATCAAAACTGAGATTGTGAGCAACAAGTACCGAATCGCTCATGAATTCTTTGATTTTAGGATACACTTCTTCGAAATAGGGAGCGTCTTCCACATCAGAATTTGTAATTCCGGTGATTGTTGTAATGTAATAGGGAACCGGTCTGCCGGGATTTATGAAAGTCGAAAATGTATCTACAATTTTCCCTTTTTTAATTCGGGCCATACCTATTTCAATTACTTTATCGGATCGGGCGGAAACACCGGTCGTTTCAAAGTCGAAAACGCAGTATTCTGCTTCCTCGAAGGGAATTGATTCTATTTTGTTTTCTCCTTTCATGAAACAAATTTAAGTAAAAACAAAACGATGAGAAATTTTCTTATCCAGTTCATTTTCGATATATTTTGACTAAAGATGAGAGCAAATGACGACAAATATTTTATTTATTGGTGATATTGTAGGTGATCCGGGTTTAGACATTGTTAGAATGTGGTTGCCCAGCTTGCAAAAGAAATATAGAACAGATTTAATCATCGCGAATGGCGAAAATGCCGCCGATGGAAAGGGTTGTACAGAGCGGGAAGCAAAAATTCTTTTCGAACTTGGCGTAAATGTTATTACCGGCGGAAACCATACCTGGGATAAGCATCAATCGCAAGATTACTTGAAGAAAGATTCGCGCGCATTGCGCCCGCTAAATTATCCAAAGGGAACTTTTGGAAACGGTTATTACATAGCGGACACACCAAAAGGGAAAGTAGCTGTAATAAATCTGCAAGGGCGTTCTTATATGTCTCCAATCGATTGCCCTTTTAGAGCAGCCGAATGGGTGATTGCTAAAATCAAAAATGAAGCGAAGATGATCTTCATTGATTTTCACGCAGAAGCAACCGCGGAAAAACTTGCGCTTGCTCAGTTTCTCGATGGAAAAGTTTCGGCAGTGGTTGGAACGCACACTCATGTGCAGACTTCCGATGAAAGAATATTAAAAGGGGGAACAAGCTATATAACAGATGTTGGAATGACCGGTCCTTACGATTCTGTTATTGGAATGAAAACAGACGCGGCAATAAACCGATTCTTATATCAGACACCGCAGAAGTATCAGACTGCAACAGACAATGTTCATTTAACCGGTGTTTTTATTAAAGTGGATTCAGAAACCGGCAAGACAATTGGAATTGAAAGATTGTTTATTCCGGAGTTCGATAGACAAGTTCAAGAAGTTACAGAATAAGAAGAGCAAAAGAGTTTATGGCAACGATAATAGACGGCAAGAAAGAAGCTGCAGAGATTCGTGAAGAACTGAAGAAGAAGTGTGACTGGCTAAAATCCGTTGCGCTTGAGGTACCGGGATTGGTCACAATTCTTGTAGGGAATAATCCTGCTTCCGAAGCCTATGTGAATTCCAAAGCTAAAGCCTGCCACGAAATTGGTATGCGTTCCATTGTAGAAAAACTTTCGGAAGATATCAGCGAAGCGGATTTATTGGCGCTTGTTCAAAAATACAATACCGATGAAAGTATTCATGGAATTCTTGTTCAATTGCCGCTGCCGAAGCATATCAATGAAGATAAAGTTATTGAAGCAATTGATCCTAAGAAAGATGTGGATGGATTTCATCCGATAAGTGTAGGCAATCTTGTAATTGGAAAAGATGCTTTGCTTCCTTGTACGCCGCACGGAGTTGTTGAACTTATTAAGCGGTACAAAATTCCAACCGACGGAAAACATGTGGTTGTTGTAGGAAGAAGCAATATTGTTGGAAAGCCGGTTGCTAATCTTCTATTGCAGAAGAAAGAGGGAGCTAACGCAATTGTTACAATCTGCCATTCCGCATCAAAAGATATTTCTTACTTTACAAAGCAAGCTGATATTGTAATTGCCGCAATAGGCAAACCGAATTACATAAAAGCTGATATGGTTAAAGATGGTGCCGCAGTAATAGATGTAGGCATCAACAGAGTTGAAGACGCATCGGAGAAGAAATGCTACAAGTTAGTGGGCGATGTAGATTATGGGGAAGTTTCTCAAAAGGCTTCTTACATTACTCCCGTGCCGGGAGGAGTTGGACCGATGACGATTGCAATGCTGCTTCAAAATACTTTTCTTGCATATATAAAAATGACTAATCAAAAACTGAAATAAATATGAACTCAACAATAATTGACAAAGTAGTATCCGAAGTATTCATCGAGA
>JBHEKZ010000560.1:0-9187 GCA_041859025.1 Melioribacteraceae bacterium
CAGCTCCCAACAAACTGGAGAGTTGAGAAAAACAATAGTATAAAAAGTGTTGGAACTTATTCTACGGCTACTACTGCTACAAATTATGTCGGAGGTATTAATTTATCTAGTTCTGCCGGAAACGGGGTTTATAATTTTGAAGTTGGAAATGGCTCCACTCCTAATGATAGAGCACTTGGAGGCATATCTTCAAGTAGTAGTTCAAAAAGTATTAATTTTTTTATGTTAATGAAAAACACCGGAAATTCAGCTATTACTCAGATCGATGTCTCTTATGACGTAATGCGTTTTCGTAACGGACAAAATTCGGCCGGATTCTCAATACAACTCTATTATTCAAAGAACGGCGTTAGCTGGAATAATGCCGGTAATAATTTTTTCAGCAGTTTCGCACCTAATACAGACAATATGGGGGCCCTAGTTGTACCGATTGAGCAAAAACAAATCCTCAATCAAACTCTCTCCAATTTATCAGTAGCGCCTAATGATACTTTATTTCTCGCTTGGAATTACTCTGTAACAAGCGGGACTACTACATCAAACGCGCAAGCACTAGGAATTGATAATGTAGTTATAAATAATATTTTATCCGGAGATGTTACAACAGCACCAGCCGCGCCTACTTTAAAATCAGCTACAAATATTACCAGCAAAGGCTTTACAGCTAATTGGGAAAATTCTATCAGCGCATTAAATTATTATCTGGACGTCTCAACAACTTCAGATTTTTCACAATTTGTTCCCGGTTATAACAACTTAAATGTTGGCAATAGTGTAAGCAAGGATATTTCTACATTATCCGCTAATACTAAATATTATTACCGTGTAAGAGCGGCAAACAACATCGGCACTAGCGCTAATTCATCTATTCAATCTGTAACTACTTTAGATACATACACGCTTGTTCAGTTTAAGGGAATTAGCGATGCCATTTCTAAAACCAAAGGGTCCTACGATCTGTCACTAAGTATTAGCGAACCATCGTTAACCAGTTCAACTTCATGCGTAATATCCTTCGTGGCTGATTCAAGTAGCGCTTCGAGTTCTTACTTAAATAACTTCTCCACACAAACAGTCACTTTTCCAGCCGGAAGTTCTTCTGACCAAACCATAAAACTGAAAATCACTGATAATGGAGTTTCCGAAATTCCTAAAAAAGCTTTTCTCAAGATTGAAAATGTTTCCGGCGGACAATCTGCTAAAGCCGGCCCGCAATACAAGTTTATTCTAAGTATAACTAGCGGAATTGATAAAGCTTATTATTCAGCTTTGCCAACTGGATTAAGCGGACAAGCATTAAAAACAGCCTTATATAATTTGATTAAGAATCACACGAAATATTTATACACAGACAACAGCACACCAAACAGTATAGATGTTTGGAAAATGCTGAAAGCTTCGGATGAAGACCCCAAGAATCCAAATAATATTATTGGAATTTATTCAGGACTCTCAATAAGCAAAGAACCGCAATCATACTGGAATAGAGAGCACGTTTGGTCAAAATCTCATGGGGATTTTGGGACTGACATTGGCGCCGGAACAGATGCGCATCACTTACGTCCGGAGAATCCAAATATTAACTCGCTAAAAGGAAATTTGGATTTTGACCTTGGCGGAAATCCGGTTCCAAATGCAACTAACAATAAATATGACAGCGATTCTTGGGAACCGAGAGATGAAGTTAAAGGCGATATTGCGAGAATGATTTTTTACATGTCAACCCGTTATGAAGGAGAAAACGGTGAGCCCAATTTGGAAGTTGTAGATTACATTCCTAGTTCACCAGCCAAAGAACCAAAGTATGGAAACTTGAATACTCTGTTAAAATGGAATTTACAGGATCCTCCGGATGATTTTGAAATAAACCGAAATAATGTTGTTTATTCATTTCAGAAAAACCGAAACCCATTCATAGATTATCCGGAATGGATAACCGCAATTTGGGGAACACCGAACAGTATTGGCAAGAATGATAGTAATGTTCTCTCCATTTTCTCGCTTTCGCAAAACTATCCAAATCCTTTTAATCCAAGTACGGCGATTAAGTATCAGCTTAAGGAACGCAGTAAAGTCAGCCTAACGGTTTATGATACACTTGGGAATGAAATTGCCCAGCTGGTAAACGAAGTTAAGCCGGCCGGCAAATATGAAGTAAAGTTTAATGGGAGTAAGCTTACAAGCGGCGTATATTTCTATCAATTAAGAGTTGGTAATTTAGTCGAAACGAAAAAGTTTGTTTACATGAAATAGTTTCTATAAATAAAAAGGGCGATTGTGATCGCCCTTTTTATTTTGAGATCATACTTTTATTTATTCAGCAATCTTAGCCGTTTCCATTTCTTTTGCTATACGAGGCACTTTATAAATATCCTTAACAATCAGATGAATTGCTTGTGCTGATAATGCAAGTGAGCGGCTTTTTTCTGTTGTGTTAATGAAATCATTAGATAGTCCTTCAATATTTCCGTCGTGGATAATACCAACATATTCAGACTTCGAATTGATAATTGGGCTTCCGGAACTTCCACCAGCTGTATCAAATGTACCTACGAAATTGTTTTGAGCAGATAAATCAATGTTCTTGTAGGCATCTACCCAACGCTTTGGCAAATCCCACGGCCATTGCTTCTGATGAGAATAATATCTGTCGTATAAACCAAAGAAAGTTGTCACCGGCGGAGCTATTGTTCCATTGTATTCGTAACCGGCAATTACGGCATCGTTAATTCTCAATGTCCCGGTTGCATCCGGCGCCAGACTAGTTCCATACACCTCATAAATCGCCAATCCGAGCTGATCTTCCAAAACTGTTTCTGTGTTCACAATTTCTTGAGATTCGTTTTGATATTTTAAGCGGAGGTCTCTTGTCTCAATATAATAGTTAACAAAGTCATCCTTGTAATTTTGGATTTCCTCTGGCGTTCCTTTCATCAACGAAACCAAAAAATTCTTATCACCTAGCTTACTTGCTGCAATTAATTTCGCAGCAGCAACATCACTTTTTTCATTTCCAAAGTATTTTGGAACTAAGGAATGTTCCTTTCCTAGATTCAGCTTGATGAAATCAATTAGCATTGCAAGTTTTTTTGTTTCAAGAGGAATATCAACTGCATCCGGAAGATTGTTTATTGACTGCGCTAATCTCTCCCCTTTCATCTCAGCCGGGCGTTGCTCCTCAGGCAACTTAAGCGCATTCATCATTTCAACTACATCGTACGCTCTTCCAAAAAAGATTGAATTATTCAGCTTAGCAAATGCGGCTCTTTCACCGGCATGTTCAGCAAGTTCTTTCCTGCATTTTGCAATAGCATCCCAGATATGTCCATATTTTTTTTGTTTAACCGGATCTTTTGCAATTAACTTTTTAAGATTTTCCTCAAAAGATTTTTTCCTCGCCATTAAATATGGATCTGATAAGTTATCAATGAAGCCGGTAACACGCTTTCCGCTATTGGCGGGTCCAAACTGCGCGCCTCTATAAATGTCAGCCTTTTCAGGATATAGCTTCATCATTTCGTTATAGATTTTTATCAATGCATTATTTTGAAATGTGCTGTTGCGGTAAACTATATCTCTGTTGTATTCTAACTGTGCAATAGTTTTTAAGCGGTTTGTTGTGCCGGGATACCCAAGAGCAAATAGAACTTCGTCAAGCTTAGGCCCATTAATATTCATTGTGAAATAAGTCTTTGTTTTCAGTGGTTTCCCATCTTCGCCATAAACTCTTAATACAGCAAAATCGGAATTGTATCTTGGATAGGTATAATTATCCGGGTCTCCTCCGTACAATCCAACAATTCTTTCTGAGAAGATAACTGCGCGAACATCAGTATATCTTTTATATCCGTATAAAGAATATTTACCTCCATGGTATAGTGAAGTAACCTGGCAAGTCAAGCTGGTTTCTTTTGAATACTTGTTTTGAAGTTCCTCAATTTTTTTAGTTTTTAGTTCAACCTTTTCTTTATCATCTTTTCCAACAGCAATGGCTTTCACAACTTCATCAGTAACATCAACTATCAATTGCAGCTGGGATACAAAAAGATTCGGAACTTTTCTTTCATCAGCCAGGGTCATTGCTTGAAAACCATCGCGAGGAATGTTTTCACTCTCACGCTGAATGCGCGTAGCAATGAAATCAACACAGTGATGATTTGTAAGAAGCAATCCGTCTTCCGAAATAAATCCCGAAGAACATCCGCCGCCAAATCTTAACGAAGCTAATCTCGCGTTATCAAGCCATTCACTTGTAGGTTTGAATCCATACTCCTTCTGAAAATAATCGACAGGAGCATATTCAAAGGTCCACATCTTTCCCAAATCAAACTGCTTAAACTTAACCGTATCCGGATTGAATTTAACTTGCGCATGAATTGTAAAGCTGAGAATTAATAATGGAAGTAGTAACACAAAGGAAATTTTTCTTAAGCCGTAAGCTTTCTTCATTGTACACCTGTAGATTGTTGTTAGCAATGAAAAAATAGTAGAGTAATCTTTTATAACCAACGGAGAGATTTGTAATTATTTTTTTTATGTACGCGACTATCCGCCGACTCGTGCGTCTAAGCCAAAAGATTCGAAATGTGAAATTATTTTGGCAAGATTTTCTTTGGATGGCTCTTCGAGTTGTTCAGTATTAAATTCCAGACCTAATTTTCTATACTTCTGCTGGGCAATATTGTGATAAGGAAGAATGTTTACTTTTTTCTTTTCGCCGGCTAAAGAAGAAATAAACTGCGCGCTTTGTTCAATGCTGTTTTCATCATCATTAACTCCGGTTATCAGAGGAATCCGGATATTGATTTCTTTTCCAGTTTCAGAAAGTTTCTTCAGATTAGTTAAGATCAATTCGTTATGAACTCCGGTCCATTTTTTATGCTTTTCAGAATCCATCATTTTCAAATCAAATAAAAACAAATCCGTTCTTTTCGATGCATCGAGTAAAACTTCAGTTTTAACAAAACCGGCGGTGTCAACTGCTCTGTGTATTCCCTTTTGTCCGCAAAGATCCAAGAGCTCAAATAAAAATTTCGGCTGCAGCAATGGCTCGCCGCCCGAAAATGTTACCCCACCTTCTGATTGATCCATCAAAACAGTTTCTCTTAAAATAGTTTTGAGAATACTTTCAGTAGTTTCAGTTCTGCCCGAAATTTCGGTTGCAGTTGTCGGGCAAACTTGAGCACATTTGCCGCAAAGCTTGCATAAATCTGAATCTGTAACAATACCATTTTCAGTTAGTTGACAAGCATGAAGTTCACAACTATCAACGCAAGCACTGCAGCGAATACATCTATTTTCAGTATATAGTTTTTGGACTTTATGAGAAATGCTCTCCGGATTATGGCACCAAGCGCAATTCAAGTTGCAGCCTTTGAAAAATACGGTAACGCGGACACCGGGACCATCATTTATCGAGTAACGTTTTATATCGAAAATGAAACCAGATTCCATTATGCTTTACCTTCTCTAAAAATCAGAAAGTAAAATAGTCCCGAGCGATTCGGGACTATTTTATGAATATCAAATTCCATTTTGAATCTAAAAAGCATCATTCTCGGTACGCTCTATTACTTCTTGCTGTAAGTCTGAATTCATGTCATTAAAATAATCGCTATATCCGCCCATGCGAACAAGCAAGTCCTTATAATCTTCCGGAGTTTTTTGCGCGGCAAGCAATGTTGCTGTATCGACAATGTTAAACTGTACATGATGACCGCCTAACGAAAAATAGCTTCTTATTAACTTCCCAAGCTTTTTAATATCCTCATCTTTTTTCAGAAGACTCGGCAAAAAGCGGATGTTGAGAAGTGTTCCGCCCGATTTTGTCTGATCAAGTTTGGTTAATGATTTAATTACGGCTGAAGGACCATGAGTATCGGCGCCATGCGAAGGTGAAGTTCCGTCAGAAATTGATTTTCCGGCTAATCTTCCATTTGGAGTTGCACCCAGAACTTTGCCGAAATAAATATGGCAAGTCGTAGAAAGCATATTCAGATGGAATGTTTCACCTTTAATGTTCGGCTTACCATCAATGGCTTTAACTAAATCGTTATACACTCTTACAGCAATTTCGTCGGCATACTCGTCATCATTTCCGAAGAAAGGTGTTTTATTAATTATAGTTTGTCTTAGAAATTCTTCACCTTCAAAATTCTTCAAAACTGAGTTTAGAACTTTATCCATAGAAAACGTCTTCTCTTCAAAGACATGTTTTTTTAGTGTTGCTAAACTATCCGTAACTGTAGCAAGACCGGTACACTGAATATAATTTGTATTGTAGCGCGGACCACCATCGTAATAATCTTTTCCCTTCTTGATACAGTCTTCAATAACAACAGAAAGAAATGGGGCCGGAGCATATTTAGCAAACATTCTATCGATGTAATTGCTAACACGAATTTTCAAATCCACGATATAGTTTAGCTGCTTTAGAAAAGCTGAATACAAGGTCTCGTAATTGATAAAAGTCCTTGGATCGCCCGTTTCGATTCCAACTTTTTTCCCGGTTACGGGATCTATTCCATTGTTCAAAGTGACTTCAAAAACTTTCGGCACATTGAGATAACCGGTTAATATGTATGCTTCTTTACCAAAAGCGCCCACTTCAATACATCCGCTGCAACCGCCGTCGTGAGCATCCTGCAGTGTTTTTCCTTGAACGAGCAATTCTTGTATATAAATATCCGGATTGAAGACAGATGGATAGCCATGACCTTGTCTGATTACTTTTGCGGCGGCATGAAGAAAATTATCCGGAGTTTTAGAACTAATATGTACAGAATTGCCCGGCTGTAAAACGTGCAGTTCTTCAATTACTTCTAATATGATGAAAGAAACTTCACTAACGCCGTCACTTCCATCGGACTTAACT
Source organism: Melioribacteraceae bacterium (assembly GCA_041859025.1). GTDB lineage: Bacteria > Bacteroidota > Ignavibacteria > Ignavibacteriales > Melioribacteraceae > Stygiobacter. Next base: position 6,875 of record JBHEKZ010000560.1, read on the forward strand.
CCGCCTATATTAATATTGGTGAAATCATTATAAGTGCCACTCTCCTTTGCAGTAATACCAACTTTAGGAGGCGCCGGGTGATTGTTAACTTTTATCCAGAAGCAAGAAATCAATTCTTTAGCTTGGTCTCTTGTAAGGGTTCCTTCTGCAATTTCCTTTTCGTAAAATGGCGCAAGGTGCTGATCAAAATGTCCGGGGTTCATTGCGTCCCAGCCATTCAATTCAGTAATCGTTCCTAAATGAACGAACCAGTACATTTGTATAGCTTCCCAAAAGTTGCGCGGCGCATTAGCCGGAACCCATCGACATACTTCTGCAATTCTTTTCAGTTCGGCAGCACGAACTGCATCGCGTTCATTTTTTGCTAATTCTTCAGCTAAAGCAGCGTGTCTTTCTGCGAATACAATAACCGCATCGCATGAAATATCCATAGCTTTCAATTCATCTGCTTTATCGGTCGCTTCAGGATCATTTAGAAAATCAAGAGATTCAAGATGAGCGGCAATTTCCTTTTTGAAATCGAGCATTCCCTTCTTGTAAATTTTCCCATCAAGTGCTGTGTGCCCCGGAGCTCTTTGTTCCATAAATTCTGTAAATAAACCGGCTTCGTAAGCAGCACGCCATTCACCTGGTACATGATTAAAAATTCTTTCTCTTTGTGTTTTACCGCTCCAGTATGGAATGATGTCATCTTCATAAATCTTAATATCAGTTTCATCAACAATGTAACGCTGCATATCGCGTGTATTTAGCACATTTAAGTCTTCAACAGAATGGCAAGTCAATTCTGGAAATGTTGGGACAGCTTTAGGCTTAGGTCCTCTTTCCCCAACAATAAGCTCTCCTTCACCAAGGTAAATGGTTTTTCTTTTACAATGATCAAGAAATGATAACGCGCGAAGAACCGGAATTGGATACTTGCCGTAATTCTCTTTGTAGAATTCGGTTTGATGAATAGCTCGTTCGATTGAAATAGATGGTTCGGTTTCAAAACTAAGTTTACGTAGTCTTTGAACACGCTCATTCATTCCGGGTCCAATTTTCTTGCTTATTGGCTCATAAAAATTCCCTTCTGCATCTGCCGGCCTTTCCGGCAATGCGTTTTTAAGTTTTATTTTTTCAAACATTTTAGAATTCTCGCATTTTCGTTTTCAATTATTCGATTTAAAATATAAAACGGTTCTATTAAATAGAACGTGAGAAAAGGAATGTAAACGGACTAATTATAAAACATCAAGCAGGCGAAGAGACGTCTGTAGTTTTTAAGGAAGCTAGGATGAAATTCTTCGATTTTTATCTTTTTCTTTTTCATTTCGAATGAAATATAATCCTTCAAGAAGATAAATTCAATTTATTAATAAAGCTAAAACAGCAGACCACCATTTCATTGATTAGCCTGCTGTAATGTTTGAACTTTTGTATAAAACTAAAAAGCTTGAAAGGCTTCGTGAGCTGCTTTTATAGTTTTATCTAAATCTTCTTTTGTGTGAGCAGTAGAAACAAAAAATGCTTCAAATTGTGCCGGAGGTAGATATACTCCCCGGTTTAACATTTCATGGAAAAACTTACCATATAAATCCGTGTTGGATTTTACCGCTGAATTGTAATCTGTTACCGGTTCGTTTGTAAAAAATAAAGTCATCATAGAGCCAATGCGATTGAACTGGAAATCCTTCCCAGTAGACTTTATCGCTTCTTTGATTCCACTTTCCAAGTATGAGGATTTTTCTTCAAGCATAACATAAATAGCCGGGTTATCCTTAATTTGGCTAAGCGCAGCAAATCCGGCATTCATTGCCAATGGATTTCCACTCAATGTTCCGGCTTGATAAACCGGTCCGCTTGGAGAAATCACTTGCATAATTTCTTTCTTGCCGCCATAAGCACCAACCGGTAAACCGCCGCCAATAATTTTTCCAAATGTTGTAAGGTCAGGCTGAACACCTAAGATTTCTTGCGCTCCTCCTTTAGCCAATCTGAATCCTGTCATTACTTCATCGAATATCAAAACTATTTTCTCAACATCACATACTTTTCGCAGTTCTTTGATGAATTGATCGCTTGCTCTAACAGTACCCATGTTACCAACTACCGCTTCGATAATTATTGCAGCTATTTCTCCCTTATGCTCTTCTACTAATTTCTTCACAGAATTAATATCATTGAAATCAGCTACAAGTGTATCTGATGCGTTTTTCTTTGTAACACCGGGACTTGTAGGAACACCAAATGTTAGTGCGCCGGAACCAGCCTTAATCAGAAAGAAATCTCCATGACCATGATAGCAGCCTTCGAACTTGATAATTTTTTCTT
>JBHEKZ010000136.1:0-4561 GCA_041859025.1 Melioribacteraceae bacterium
AATTCCAGCCCCGCCAAAACCGGTTCAAGAAGGAGAAGCAAATGTTCAGTGATGTATCATTTGCATATCCATATGTTTTAGTCCTTTTGCTTGCAATACCGGCGCTTGCTTATTGGTATTGGAAGAAGAAGGAAAAAATTACTCCGGATGTTACTTTCTCATCATTACAAATTTTTGGCAAAGCTCCGGTTACATTGAGAGAGAAACTGGCTCATGTACCTTCATATATTCGTCTGCTTGGGTTAACCTTTTTAATTATTGCAGCAGCACGTCCCCAAAGCTTCAGCAGCGGCGAAAATTTTTATACCGAAGGAATTGATATCGCAATGGTTCTCGATATCTCCGGAAGTATGCTTGCGGAGGATTTTAAGCCGAACCGTCTTGAAGCAGCCAAGAAAGTTATTGACGAGTTTATAAAAGGAAGAACAGTAGATAAGATTGGCTTGGTAATTTTCTCCGGTGAAAGTTTTACACAATGCCCTCTTACAATCGATTATTCTGTCTTGAGAAATCTTCTTAAAGATATTCAGATGGGAATGATAGAGGATGGAACCGCGATTGGCAACGCAATTGCTAACGGCGTGAACAGATTAAAAGACAGCAAAGCCAAAAGCAAAGTTATGATTTTGTTGACCGATGGCGTTAACAATGCCGGCCATATTGATCCGCTAACAGCCGCGCAAATTGCTCAAAAATTTGGAATCAGAATTTATTCAATTGGTGTTGGAACGATTGGGCAGGCCCCTTATCCGTTTCAGACTCCGTTCGGCATTCGATATCAAATGGTGCCGGTAGAAATTGATGAAAACATTTTGAGGCAGATAGCTTCAACAACCGGCGGAAAATATTTCCGCGCTACAAACAACCGTAAACTTGCAGAAATTTACGATGAAATTGATCACCTTGAAAAAACACGGGTTGAAGTTACATCATACCGCCATGCAAAAGAATTATTTTTCAACTGGGCGCTGGCTGGAATGCTTTTATTGTTTGTAGAAGTTGGATTATCAAAAACTTACTTAAAAAGATTACCGTGATTCGATTTGGACATAGTGCAATATTGTATTTCTTGTGGCTAATACCGGCGCTTGTCGTATTGTATTGGTATTTGCAGAAGAATCAGAATAAGCTAATGGAAAAATTTGCCGGAACAAAACTTCACAAAGTAATTTTCCCGGAAAGAAGTTTGTTCAAATCCGGAATTAAGTTTGGCGTCTTTTTGTTCGCATTAACCTTGCTGATTTTAGCAGTAGCAAACCCGCAGATTGGAACTAAGATTGAAGACGTTAAGCAAGTTGGAATTGATGTATATATTCTTCTTGATGTTTCAAGAAGCATGGCCGCAGAGGATATTAAGCCGAGCAGATTGGAAAAAGCTCGCTTCGAAATTGCAAAACTAATTCAAAAGCTCGAAGGGGATAGAATCGGTTTAATAGTTTTTTCCGGACAAGCATTTGTTCAGTTTCCACTTACATCAGATTACTCAGCCGCAAATCTCTTTCTGAATGCTGTGGATTTTAATTCCGTGCCGCAGCCCGGAACAAACATCGGTTCGGCATTAGAGTTAGCATTAAAATCTTTCCGTTATGATGACGGTACCAAGAAAGCTATTGTTGTTATCACCGACGGTGAAGATCATGAAGGAAATATTGATGGGGCGATTAGCGATGCTAATTCCAAAGATGTTGCAATCTATGCAATTGGCTTTGGTTCACAATCGGGAACGCCAATTCCAATTTATAATGAGAGTGGCGCGCAAGTTGGTTATAAGAAAGATAGCGAAGGACAAATAGTTTTGACCAAGCTTGATGAAGCCACTTTGAAGACTATAACAGAAAAAGGTAATGGCAAGTACTACCGTGGAAGCAATACCGAAGATGAGCTTGATAATATTTACAATGATTTAGCTAAGATTCAAGAATCGGAATATGGATCAAAAAAAGTTACTGAGTATGAAGACCGCTTCTACTATCTTTTATTCCCGGCAATATTTTTATTGATCGCAGAGTTTATGATGACTTCAAAAAGAACAAAATGGCTGGATAAACTTGAGAAGATGCGGAAAGGAGAAATCCGATGAGAAAATTTAGTTCCGCAATTATTATAGTGGTAGCATTGCTTAGCTCTGTCTCAGCGCAAAGCAAACGCAGTTTGAATAACGACGGTGTTGACTTATACAAAGAAAAGAAATTTGCCGACGCTGAGGTTAAATTCAAAAAAAGTTTAGAAAAAGATCCGCAACTGTTTCAAGGACACTTTAATCTAGGTGACGCATATTATAAACAGGGCCGATATGATGAAGCTATTCAATCTTATAAAAATTCTCTCGGATTGACTGACGACAAGGAAAAGAAATCGAAAGCTTTTCATAACATAGGTAACGCTTTATTAAAGCAGCAGAAATATGAGGATGGAATCGGCGCTTATAAAAATGCTCTTAAGACCAATCCAAACGATTTGGAAACGAAGTATAATCTTTCTTATGCGCTGAATATGCTGAAACAAAACCAGAACAAACAGAATCAGCAAAACAAGAACGATAAAAACAAAGATCAGAACAAGGATCAGCAGCAGAAGCAAGATCAGCAGAATAATCAAGACAAAAAAGATCAGAACAAAGATCAGCAGAAACAGCAACAGCAGCCTCAACCGAAGAACCAAATTTCAAAGGAAGAAGCACAGAGAATTCTTGAGGCTATGAAAAATAATGAAAAAGATATGCAGAAGAAGCTTCGTAAAGTGAAAGGCAAAGCTTACGCAACAGATAAAGATTGGTAATACTAGTAACTAGTCTAAAGCATTTAGTAATTAGAACAATAGAAGAGTTTGTGATGAGTAACAGTGCAAAATATTTTTTCTTGTTGAGTATGTTTTTCTTAAGTGCTGTAATTCAAAACTCATACGCACAAAAATTTTCTGCTTCGATTGAAAGAACAACCGTTGGTCAAAACGACAGGTTTCAAGTTGACTTCAATTTTGAAGGCGGAGATATAAACAATATCAGCAATTTTCGCCCACCTAACTTTGCCGGCTTCAGAGTCTTGAGCGGACCAAATCAATCATCAAGCATGCAGATTATTAATGGCAGAGTTAGCGGCTCAATCGGATTCTCCTACATTCTTCAACCAGCAAACATGGGAGAATTTACAATCGGCCCGGCTTCAATTGATTATGCTGGCAAATCATATTCAACTCAGCCAATTAAAATCAAAGTTGAAAAAGGTTCTCCTCAACAGCAGCAGCAATCAAACAGCGGCGGTTACAGTCAGCAAGATTTAGCAAAAAATGTTTTCATTGTAGCCCAGGCTAATAAAACCCGTGTTACTCAAGGCGAACAGATTACAGTTGTTTATAAACTATACACGAAATTGAACATTGCTTCTCCGCAGATCACAAAACTACCTTCATATGAAGGCTTCTGGTCTGAGGAAATTGGACCTATCAAGCAGATTAATTTTAATTTGGAAATGTATCGTGGAGAAAGATTCAGAGTTGCAACGATTAAGCAAGTCGCCTTATTCCCAAGTAAAACCGGTACTCTTAATGTTACTCCATTTGAATTAAACATTCCGGTTATTGTAAAGAAGAAACGTACCGGTAATGATATGTTCGATGAGTTCTTTAATGATTCATTTTTTGGTAGATCGGAAACAGTCGAGTTTCTCGCCAAATCAAACACGCTCAAAGTACAAGTTGATCCGCTGCCCTCCGGGGCCCCGGCTTCCTTCAATGGCGCGGTTGGTAATTTTACCTTTAGAGCTGAACTTGATAAAGATAATGTCGCAACAAACGAAAGTGTAACGCTTAGAATGAATTTAAGCGGAAGCGGAAATATTAAACTGCTCAATGTACCTCAGCTGCAATTGCCTGGCGGATTCGAAAAATATGAACCAAAAACAGTTGAAAACATTAACCGCGGTTCGGTTGTTTCCGGACAGAAAATTGTTGATTATTTAATTGTTCCTCGCTCTGTTGGAACAAAAGAAATTCCAGCAGTAGAGTTTAGCTATTTCAATCCGGCTACTAAGAAATATGTTACTTTGAAGTCTCAGCCTTTCAAAATAAATGTTCGTCAAGGTGTCGGCGGCGAAGTTGCCTCTAGCAGTTTTAACAAGGAAGATGTTAAGCTACTCAACGAAGATATTCGTTTTATAAAACTTTCCGATTTCAATTTAGAACAGAAACAAGAAATACCATTTATCAAACCTTGGTTTTGGCTGTCAATCGTAATTCCATTCTTTGCAATGGTTGGCGCATTTATTTATAAGAGCAAGCAGGATAAACTTTACGGTAACGTTCAGCTTCTTAAGTTTCAAAAGGCGGAAAAAGAAGCTCGTAAACGTTTGAAACTGGCTAAAGCTGCGCTTGACTCTAAGCAGACTACAAATTTTTATTCGGAAATCTCATTTGCATTGTTTGGATACTTAGAAGATAAACTCTCAATTCAGAAATCAGAATTCACACTTGATGGTGCGATTGAAAAACTGCAAAGAAAAAATGTTAACGACGAAATGATTCAGCGCGTAAAACAGATTGCTGAACGTTGCGAGTTCGCCCGCTT
>JBHEKZ010000292.1:0-4741 GCA_041859025.1 Melioribacteraceae bacterium
CATTTTGAATCTGAACAACTGAAACTGTTGATTCAACAGAATGATCCACAGCTGTTCTTTGAATCGCCTGTACTACAATTTTCTGAGATTCTTTCTTAGCGTCAATTTTTGCTTGATCTCTTATTTCTTTAATGGTATGAGCAGCATCAGTTTTAGCTTTGTTGATCATATTTTCCATTAACATCTTCTTAGCTTCATCAGAGGTTAAACCGGCAGTCTTTTCCAACCGAACATTTTGTTCAGCAATTAGGGAGTCAAGTTCTGCATGCTTTCTATCTAAATCTTGTTTCTGCGTAGCTAAATTCTTCTCAGCAACCTTAATATCTTTTTCCTTCTGGGTAACAACCTCGAATTTCTTATCAAGGTTTTCTTCACGCGTCTCAAGCTGCTTTTCGTGATTTTGCAGCTTCTGGCGTTTAGAGTTTACATCAACATCGAATTCTTGCTTCTTCTTTAACCATTCATCTTTAACTTCTAATAGCTTTTCACGTTTAATATGTTTTGCTTCTTTTTCAGCTTCATCAATAATCGATTTTGATTTCTCTTTAGCAGCCTCGATACTGTTCTTGGCAGTTTCGATGCTATTTTTCCCAACTTTGGAATTTAAAAACCACCCAAGATAAAATGCTACAACTGCAAGAACTACAGCAATACCAACAAACAACAAGTACTCCATCAATCCTCCATATAAGAAAATTTATAATCCGCACTTGCCGGTGCTTATCTTGAAAAAAACTATATCTACCCGTAATGCGGGAAATTGCCCGACGCTTTTTACTTCCACTGGTCCCGGTAAACCGAGAATCCGATAAATCGGATTGAGGCCTGTAATACACGCCGTGAGTCAATAACCCTTAGGTTATATAATTTGTTAGTTCTTTCGTATAATACCGGCAGTGCGGTAAAACTAAGATTGGTTGGCCAACGACTTGGATTCGTTTAGAAGAAGCTTTATCTTTTTCACTTTATCGGTTGCTTGAATACTGAATTCGCGGAATCTATTCTTTTCAACAAATAAATCGTAAGCAATATTTAACGCAGCAATAATTGCTATTGTATCTTTTGGTTGATCAGGTAATTCGTCGCGTGTTTCTTCCATAATTGAATTTACATATTCAGCTAATTCTGCAGCTATCTCTTGGTTTTCAACAAGCAGTGAATATTCTCTATCAAAGATTTTTACTTTAAGCTTCTTTTTTTCAGTCATTTTGGTTCAACCTACATCCTACAAAATAATTATGAACGCAAATGATAGTCTATTCTGGCTATCAATTCAGATATCTTACTTTTAAGTGCTTCTTTTTCTTCTATGTTAAATTGATCATCACCAAATAAGTTTTGATCATTTAACAAGGTTCTGCTTACTTTAGATTCAATTTCTACAATTTTTTTCTTTAATGATTCGTTTTCTCTTTCAAGTAATGTTATACGGTTATTTAATGCTTGATTCGTCTCCGCAAGTTCAGTGCTTTTTTGGATATGGAAATATATCTGCTTTTCTAGAGCACTTAATTCTTCTAAAAACAAGTCATATTTTGAAATGTCCGACAATCAAGTTCCTCTTAATTGTGCTTTGAATTCGTTAGTTACGGCATCAATTGCAGATCTAAAATCTCTGTCAACCTCTTCTTCCGTTAAAGTTCTTGTCAAATCGTAGTACTCTAACTGAAAAGCAAGGCTTTTGTTGTGCCTACCTAAACTTTCACTTTGGAAAATATCAAATAAGATTACATTATGCAATAGGTTAGTGCTGGATTGTTTAATAACTTCCGCAACTCTCCCAGCCTCGATATCTGCATCCAAAACGAAGGCGCAGTCTCTGTAAACCTTAGGAAACTTCAGCAGCTCCCCGAAACCTTTTCTAGGAGCAGTGATCTTCTTTAATGAGTCAACAAATAATTCGCAGGCGAAGACAGTCTGATTAACGTCAAACATTGCTGATACTGTTTCCTTGATTTTCCCAATTGTGCCTACAATGTTTTTGTTAACTAAAACATTCATGCAATTTTGAAAGTTAGCATTTTCACTTGCTGATTTTTCAAATAAAATTTCAGCGCCAAGAAATTGCTTGGACAAAATTGATTCAACCGAGCCCTTCATTTCATAAATATCTAACTGTCTATCTTTCGCATACCATTTGGTTCTAATTGCATTACCTGTAATAATCGCAACTAAGCTTTCTGTTTCTTCAAAATCATCAAAGCTTTTAATCGTATTGTTTTTCTTATTAAAAATCTTCCCTATCTCAAAAAGCATTAAATCTTTTTCACCTACTCTTAAATTATTCGCTACTGTAGTTAGTATGCCGGGAAGAAGCGAAGGTCTGATATGCGACATTTCACTGCTCTGCGGATTTAAGACAGCGACAGGATTCCCGAACTTAGAAGCAATGCTTTCATTAAGCATAGAGTTAGTCACTATCTCATTGAATCCAACTGAATTGAAAACATTTCTTAATCGGTCTGTAAATTCCGATTGATCAATTTTTTCTTCTAAGGTGATGGTGATCTTATTGATCTCGGGTATGTTATTGTAACCATAGATTCTAGCTACTTCTTCAATTAAGTCAATTTCTCTTTCAACATCGCCACGGTAAGAAGGAATCTCAACTAGCAATTTTTCATCTGATTTTTCAATCACTCCGAAACCAAGATTTATTAAAATTCTTTCGGCGTCTTCCTTTGGTATTTCGTATCCAAGAACCTTATTAATTCGGGCAAACCTAATTTCTACTTTTGGAGATTTTATTGGATTTGGATAAGCATCAATCTCTCCTACTGCAATATTGCCGCCAGCAGTAAGTTGAATTAATTGCGCTGCGCGTTTTGCTGCCCAGACTGTAATGTTATAATCAGTACCTCGTTCGAAGCGATAAGAAGCATCTGTTGAAAGCGCTAAATGCTTTGCAGTTTTTCTAACCGATGAAGGATTGAAGTAGGCGCTTTCGATCAAAATATTTTTTGTGTTAGCAGTAACTTCAGAATTCTCTCCGCCCATTACTCCGGCAACTGCAACCGATCTATCAGCATCGCATATCATTAAATCCGATGACTTCATTTTTCGTTCTTTGGAATCCAGAGTAACAAACTTTTCAGATTCTTCTGCCCGGCGAACTACAATTTTCTTTTGAGAAAGATTATCTAAGTCGAATGCGTGGAGCGGCTGACCAACTTCGTGCAGAACATAATTCGTTACATCAACAACATTGTTGATTGGACGCAAACCAATACTCTTTAACCTCTTCTTCATCCATTCCGGTGATTCTTTTACTTCAACATTTAGAACCGCCTTGCCAATATATCGAGGACATTTTTCCGCATCGCGTATTTCTACGGTAGCTAACTCTTCCGACTTCTTACCAGCTTCTTCTAATTTTACTTCTGGATATTTCAAAGGACGATTAAATATTGCGCACAAATCTCTAGCAACGCCAATATGGCTTAACGCGTCAGCACGATTAGGCGTAATGTTTATTTCCATAGTTACATCATCAAAACCCAATGCAGCAGAAAGTTCTGTCCCTTCAGCTAAGGATGGATCCAAAACCATTATACCTTCATGATTATCGCTTATTCCCAATTCTCTTTCTGAGCAAATCATTCCTTCGGAAACTTCGCCGCGTATTTTTGCTTTCTCAATTTTGAATCCGCCGTTTGGAATTACAGTGCCGATTTTAGCGAATGCAATTTTTTGTCCGGCAGTAACATTAGGCGCACCGCAAACTACATTATAATCACGAGTGCCGTCACTTATAATGCAAAGGGAAAGTTTATCGGCATTCGGATGTTTTTTTCTATCCTTAACAAAACCAACAATCATGTTCTTAAAATTCTTAGCCTGATCAACAACCTCTTCAACTTCTAATCCGGCATAAGTAATCTTTTCAACGATTTCTTCGGCGGAAATACCGCTAAGATCGATATAGTCTTTTAACCAATTAAGTGAAATCTTCAATTTGTCACCTATCTATTTTCAGTTTAGAACTGAGTTAAAAATCTCTTGTCGTTATCAAATAAAATTCTGATGTCATCAATGCCGTACTTGCGCATTGCGGTTCTTTCAATTCCCATTCCGAATGCGTAACCAACATATTTTTCCGGATCGATTCCAACATTTTTAAGAACGTTAGGATCAACCATACCGCAGCCTAAAATTTCCATCCATCTTCCCTCTTTGCCTTTAGGTTCCCACCAAATATCCATCTCGGCACTTGGTTCAGTGAATGGGAAAAAGCTAGGGCGAAAACGATACTGAACATCTTGCCCGAAAAATTGTTTTACGAACGCAACTAGCGTTCCTTTTAGCTCGGCAAAAGTAACATCAGTATCAACATATAAGCCTTCAACTTGATGGAATAAGCAATAACTCTTAGCGCTCACAGCTTCATTTCTATAAACTTTACCGGGCATAATCGCACGCAGCGGTGGCTGCTTTGAAGTCATCAATCTAATTTGAACCGGCGATGTATGTGTTCTCAATAAAAAATTATCGGTAACGAAAAATGTGTCTTGCATATCGCGGGCCGGATGATCTTCGGCGAAATTCAAAGCAGTAAAATTGTTGTAATCGCTTTCCAGTTCCGGGCCTTCGTAAACAGAAAACCCCAGCCCCTTGAAAATATCTTTTATTTCATCGAGAGTTTGAGTTATTATATGCTTGCTTCCAATCGTTTTCTCAACACCCGGCAAAGACAAATCGATGAAATCTTCCTTGTTAACAGTTTCACTTTCCAATTTTAGCT
>JBHEKZ010000024.1:0-3745 GCA_041859025.1 Melioribacteraceae bacterium
GGAACTCAAGAAGAACTTCATAAAATTCTTGGAATTGATCCGGACGGAATTTATACTAAAGTCAAAAATCTAATTAATCCAAAATAAATTACTGCTCGTATATGGAAAAAACTAAAATTGCTGTTATAGGCTTAGGCGGAATTGCGCAGCTGGCACACCTTCCCATTTTAACAAAACTTGCAAACGTTCAACTTGTAGCCGTTTCGGATACAAATAAAGCACGCTTAAAGGCAGTTGGCGAAAGGTATGGCGTCAAGAACGTGTATCAAGATTATAACGAGATGCTAGATAAAGAGGAGATTGAAGGTGTAGTAATTGCGACGCCTACAGACACTCACAGCGCGATTGCTATTGATTGTTTGAAGGCAAAAAAAGATGTTCTTATAGAAAAACCTATTGCCAGAAATCTTGAAGAAGCTAAAGAAATTCAAGCAGCAGCAAAGAAATACAAGAAGCAAGTTATGGTAGGAATGAAGCTACGTTACCGTCCGGATTCTATGCTTACACGCAGTTTGGTTAACAGCGGCGAACTTGGCGATATCTTTTATATACGCTGCGGCTGGCTTCGCAAGCAGAGCAGCGAGCAAAAATGGTTTCTAAATAAAAGCCAATCGGGAGGCGGCGTTCTAATCGATCTTGGAATTCTTATTCTTGATCTTGCTTTGTGGATAATGAATGATCATAAACTTAAAAGTGTGTCGGTAGAAACTTTTTCCCACACAACAAAGGATGTGGAAGATACAGCAGTTGGATTGGTTCGCTTCAGTGATGAAAGAGTAATCTCTTTTGAAGTTAGCTGGGGCTTGCATGCCGAGTGGGATAAATTCCATCTAGCGGCTTTTGGTACAAAAGGGACAGCGCATTTAAATCCGCTTAAAGCTTACAAGCGTTTGGAATCAGGGCATATTGATTATACTTTGCCTACAAGCGCAACTGCATCCAATCTGTATAAGAAAGCATTTGAAAATGAACTTAAACATTTTGTTGCCGCAGTAAGAGATAACTCTCCGATGGTTTCATCCGGAGAAGACGCACTTATGCTTATGCGGTTATTAGATGCCATTTATAAATCTGCCGAACTTAAAAAAGAAGTGATGCTATAATGAAAACTAAAATTCTTCTTGTTGACGATGAGAAAGATATTGTAGAGTTTCTTCAATACAATCTTACGAGCGAAGGATTTAAGGTTATTACTGCATATAACGGACAAGAAGCACTCGATAAACTTTCCCAAAAACCGGATTTGATAATTTTGGATGTAATGATGCCGAAGATGGATGGCTACGAAGCCTGTTCTAGGATTCGGGCTATTGACGAGTTTAAGAATACTCCGGTAATTTTTCTTACTGCAAAATCCTCGGAACTGGATGAAGTTCACGGCCTGAATATTGGAGCCGACGATTTTATACAAAAACCAATCTCACCTAAGAAGCTGGTTGCGAGAGTAAAATCAAATCTCCGTAAAACCGAATCGGTTAGTACAGAAAGCTCTGAAGCTAAAGAAATTGAAATTGGCCCTCTGCTGATAAACCGTGCTAAATATGAAATTACTATTAAGGGAAAGCTGGTTTTCTTTCCTAAGAAAGAATTTGAAATTCTATATTATCTAGCCTCCAATCCGGGAAAGGTTTTTGATAGAGAAAAAATACTTAGCGATGTTTGGGGCGATGAAGTTTTTGTTGTAGCGCGTACAATTGATGTGCATGTAAGAAAAATCCGAGAAAAACTTGATAAGTATGCAGATATGATTGAAACTATTAAAGGTGTCGGCTACCGTTTCAAAAACTTGGATTAATTTGAAAAAGGTACTTTCAACACGGAATATTTCCACTCTTATTTGGTCATTCTCATTTCTTTTGCTGCTTCTACTTTTAATTATATTCTCACCTACTAAGATTGAATTAGTTATACTGATCTTTTTTCTTCTACTTTTTAATCTCGCAATAATTTTGATGCTTCGTCTTGAGAGACGCAAAGAACTTAGTGAAATTAAAAAGGTAATTGAGAAAATTAGAAGGAATGACTTTGTTTCATCTGATGAAATTTCGCTTAGTAAAAGTTTACGTGATCTCGAAGATGAAATTAAGGCGATGTTCAGCAGAACTCAGAACGACATTCAGAATCTTAAAAAACTGGAACAGATACGTACAGAGTTTTTAGGAAATGTTTCTCATGAATTACGCACTCCAATATTTTCCATTCAAGGTTATATAGAAACGCTTTTGGACGGTGCGCTGGAAGACCCAAGCGTTAACAGAACATTCCTTCAAAAAGCCAACAACCACACTATCAATCTTAATAATCTTCTTAACGACCTAATTGATATTTCTATGATTGAGTCGGGACAGATGAAGATGAGCTTCCGCTATTTCAACATTCACGAATTTCTTAAAATGCTCGAAGCGGAATTTAAGCCGGAAGCAGAGAAAAAGAATCTGGTGCTCAGTCTTCATTCACCAAATCCCAAATTAGATTTGTATGGTGATAAGCAGCGCCTTAAACAGGTGCTTTCTAATCTTATTACAAACGCTATTAAGTATACGGAATTTGGATCCATAGAGATTGGAGTTGTTGAAGAGGGGCAAAAGGCTAAAGTATACGTTAAAGATACCGGACTAGGAATACCGGCAGCAGATTTATCCAGAATATTCGAAAGATTTTATCGCATAGACCGGGATCGCTCAAGGGAAATGGGAGGTACCGGACTTGGTTTAGCCATAGTGAAACATATAATTGAGGCTCACGAATCCAAAATTGAGGTGGTTAGCAAGACCGGATTGGGGAGCGAATTCTCTTTTCTGCTGAAAAAGTGAAAAATTGCTGAATTTTGTTGTTTTTAAAACCATCCTTTTTGTTGACTACATAGACTCATTTCTATATATTTACGCCTCAAAATTTGATACATCGGAGGAATGATGTTTGCTGTTGTTGATATAGCAGGACAACAATTTAAGGTAACCGAGAATACTAAGTATTATGTACCTCATCTTAAAGCTGAGCCGAATTCTGAAATAGTGTTTGATAATGTACTTCTCTATGGCGATGAAAAAGCTACAAAAGTTGGTGCTCCTACTGTTGCTGGTGTGAAAGTTCACGCAAAAGTTCTCGAACATACAAAAGACGATAAAGTTATTGTCTTCAAAAAGAAAATCCGTATCTCTTACAAGAGATTAAGAGGACATAGACAACAATTAACAAGAATTGAAGTTACTAAGATTGCTTAGTAGCTGGAGGTAATTTTAATGGCACATAAAAAAGGTCAAGGTTCATCTCGTAACGGTCGCGATAGTAATCCGCAGTTCTTAGGCGTTAAAGCTTTTGGCGGAGAAAAAGTTTCGGCCGGTTCTATCCTAGTTAGACAGAAAGGAACTAATTTTCATCCGGGTAAAAATGTAAAGTTAGCCGGTGATCATTCTCTATTCTGCACAATTGACGGATACGTAAAGTTTGAAAAAGGCAAAAACGACCGCAAATTTGTTAGTGTTTTAGAAACGCGCGCTTAAACCACAATAAGCAAAGTTGAAAATAGGAACCCCGGCAATTTTTTGTCGGGGTTTTTTTATACCATTTTTTCTCTTGAATCTTTCCTTCAATTTCATTTATTTATAGCCAGATTAATTAAGAGTTTATACAAGGGCGGGACTCTTTTCTTCTTAATCCCCGGGGTCTCAATAAAGTAAGCAATCATAATCCTCCATTTCTCCTTAACGGATTAACAAAAAATATTTTTCCCCTATTCTTGATA
>JBHEKZ010000036.1:0-12460 GCA_041859025.1 Melioribacteraceae bacterium
TCATTTATCTTGCTTATCTGCGATCTAAGTGCAGCTTCACGTTCTTTAAGCAATTGCGACTGATCAATAAGTATTTCTTTCTGATATTGAATTTTCTTCTGCTGAGTAGCGAGACTGTCCTTTTGAGATACAATTTCTTTAGTCTTTTCAATTATTGAATTATTCAGCCGGGTCAAATCGCTTTCAAGTTCTTCTGTTCGTTTTTGCAATCCGCGTAAACTTTTTTGTCCCTCACGGTAAAGAGCCGCTACATCAACTTCAGTTCCCCCTAGTAAAATCATTTCTTCCATTATCTTAAGACGCTGATTGATAATATTAGCTTTATTGATTTCGAATTTCAGAGTGCCATTTTCTGTGTCAATAAAGTTTATCATGATTAATCTTTTGTCTTTATAGCCATCAGTTACAAGAAGTATGTTCTTACCTTCCACATTATCAAAAATTTGAACAAGGTTTGCATCTGCTTCTTTTGTAACAAAAACAAGCTGTACTTTATCTGTATTAACTAAGGTAGATGCCGAAGATATTGTTATTGTTTTTTTTCTGAGATTCTGAGATTTGGCAAGCAAGTTTAATTCTTTGATAATTCCACGGTCGTTACCAATAACTAAAATGTGAAATTCATTAATTGTTTCTTCGTTTTGCCAAAGTACATTCTTGGCAAAATTATATATGTACGCCGATACAGCCTTATCTCGTTGGATTTGCTGAGCACTTAACTGCAATGCAAATTGGGAACAACAAACAGATGAGATCAACAAAAACTGAAATAACTTTCTCATATAATCTGTTCTCGTGCTAGTGTAAGAATTATTATTTTATATTCTACTCAATACGAATAACCAATAGAAAGCATAATCGATCTTTGCGGCTGCCGGTAACGATCCGGGTCTCTATTTGACGAGTGATAATACTCTTCGTTTAATAAATTCTTTATTATAAAATGAAAATCAAAGCCTTTATAATCAAAAAACGATAACGTACTGTTAAGTACTATATTCGGTTCAATATATTTGCTTTTGGTTGTTGCAATAAATTTTGGATTTTCTCTTCTTCCAATGTAATCAGCTCTGAAATTAAATTTGACAAACTGATTGAAGGAATAAGTAATGCTAAAGTTTCCTGTATGTTTGCTAATTTCCGGAACAAGCCCGCCCAACTCATTTAGACTCTCTGTAAAAGTATAGCTGATGGAGGATTTTACACAACTTGATAAATAGCGCATAAATATTTCGAAACCTTTTGTTTTTACCTCTCCGCTATTAATCCATTTATATTCGCTGCCTACAGTTTCTTTAACTATCGCGTGCTCAAGTTTGTTAGAATAAGCTGCTAATGTGGCATGTATATTTTCGTCTATAGGAAATGCTATTGAACCTTCTAAAGATTTCATTCTTTCGGGCAATAATGATGAGTTGCCAATGCCATCTGTATAATCCCATGGTTTGGGTGCTCTAAAAGCTTCTGCGTAGGATAGTCTAAATGTGTTATTTAGAAAATTATATGATAAGCCAAAACGAGGAGTAAAAACTTCATCGTAACTGCTGCTGTTATCGTAACGAATCCCGGTAGTTAATAAAAGAGATCTGGTAAGCGCAAAACGGGGTTCAATAAAAACACTTGCAAGTGAATTGTTCAGCATTCTAGGCGTTAAAGGTGCAGGAGGTTTCAGTTCGGGAGAATGGCTATACGAACTGGAATTTTTCTCCGAAAGCTGTTCGTATTCCAAAGTTAATCCGCCGGTAACTCTTAGAAAGCTATCCCCTTCGTAATTTAGAACGCTTTCAAATCCGGTAAGATTATTCGGGCGATAATATCCAACTTGGGAGGTGTCAACAATATAGTAAACTGTATTATCAAGTACGGTCGCATTACGATTGTATAAAACTGATGTTAAACTGATGTTATTGGATATATTGCTGCTGAACTTAATGTAATTGTTTATAAAGCGAATATTCCAAAAAGTACCATGATCTAAATATGAAGTACCGAGAGATTTAAATTGCGTTGTCGTTGGCGTTTGTTTTTGAATAAAGTTTGTCCCAAACGTAAATTCCTTATACTGCATTTTTAAATCGAATGAATAATCGTCTTCAAAATTATCCATCAAATCCGTCCAATTGTAATCTCCTTCCTTCCCTTTCAAATCCGCTTTGTTAGATGTCTTAAACATACCGGCAAAAACTGCGTTAAACGTATTGTCATTATTAACATAAGTGTAATTAAAGTCACCGGAAAATGTTTTGAAGGCACCGGCAAGTGCATTCATTTTTAATCGATTTGAGTAAGCAGTTTTTGTTATAATATTAATTATGCCTGAGACAGCATTTGTACCATAAGCGACCGAACTGGGGCCATGCACAACTTCAATCCGCTCAACATTTGATAAATTGTATTGCGAACCGGCATAAAAGCCGCCTGAGTTAAGCTCATTAATTTGGATTCCATCAATTAACAGCAATGTTAAATTGTTTTGGTTTGGAATTCCTCGCTGGAAAATGTAACTATTAATACCGAGGATATTTCTGAATTGAAAGCCTGGCAAAGTGGAAAGAGCTTCTTCCAATGTAAAATATCCATTCTCTTTTATTTCGCTTGAGGTTATAACAAAAACTGTAGAGCTGATTTGATCCGCATCTTCCGCTACCTTAGAAGCAGTTGTTATTTTCATTTTTGACAACTGTGAAAAATCCATATTATAAATATCGGTGCTGTCTGTTTGAGCGCAGCTGATATATGGTACACCAATAAGAATGATTAGTACATAGGCGTATATACAACTTTTGTTCAATTTAATTTCTCCTTATGGAGTAAATAAAATTTTTCAGAAGCAATACATTAATTCTCACTGCTCGACGGCAATGTAAAAAAGAAGGTAGCGCCTTCATTAATTTTACCTATTGCCCAAACGCGCCCGCTTTGACGCTGGATGATTCTCTGAATTATTGCAAGGCCTACACCCGTACCTTCAAAATCTTTAGATGAATGCAATCTTTGGAATACACCGAACAATTTATTGTAGTAAGCCATATCGAAACCAACACCATTATCTTTAATAAAATAAATAGTCTCTTCCCCATTTTGAGTAAATCCAATTTCTATAGTTGGATTTTCGCTTAGCCGTGTATATTTAATCGCGTTGCCAATTAAATTCACCCACACTTGATGAATCATATTATGATCTCCAAATGCGGCGGGAATATTCTCTATTTGAAACTTGATTTTATCTTTCTCAGTATCTGTAACAAGTTCTCGATATACTGAAATTGCTAATGCACGCATGTCTATCTCGGAATACTTCATTTCTTGCCGTCCAAGACGCGAGAATGCCAGCAAATCATCAACTAGGTTTCCCATTTTTTTGGAGTTGGTGGTAATAATATTTAATAACCGCAGGGCTTCAGCATCAAGTGTTGCCGCATAGTCCTCAATTAGTATTCTTGTAAAACCATCCATAGCTCTTAGCGGCGCACGCAAATCATGCGAGACAGTATAGCTGAAAGCTTCTAATTCTTTAACCGAAGCCTCTAGCTGAGCCGTTCTATCTTTAACTCGCTTTTCCAGTTCTTCATATAGGTTTACATTCTCTATAGCTCTTCCGGCAGCATCGGCGAGTGTCTGCAAAAGTTGAATTTCGATTTCCGTTGGAGTGTGATTTGTTGCCCAGTAATTTCCAATTGCACCTAAAGGTTCGTTTATAATTATAGGAACCATCGCAAGGCTTTTTACAAATGTTGGAATATAAGCCTCAACTGGAATTCTATCATCTTCATAAATATCTTTAATTACAGTATAAGTTTTGTTAAGCATAACCCAGCCGCTTATGCACGATTCGAGGGGGAATCTTTTCCCCTTCCAAAGCGGTTCAATAGCTTCTTCATCTGCATAATAACAAAAGTCACCTTCTTTAAAAACAATTGTTGCGCCATCTGCGCCGGTTAGTTTTCTGGCGGAAGTTGCAACTATTTGCTGAATTGTCTTTAAGTCGTGTGCTGATGAAAGTTCCTTAACAGAATTAATTAGATGATAAAGCAATTCATTAAGCTTTGTTATCTTTTCTTCAGCTTGTTTTCGTTCCGTGATATCTGCGTTAAAACCATACCATGTTATACTTCCATCGGAAAGTTTTTCAGGAGATGATCTGGAAAAAATCCACTGAACTTCTTTACCGGGTATTTGTACTCGGAACTCACATGTAAAGAAAGTTAAGTGCTTTGCAGAGTATTCAATATCTTTTATCACCCTTTCAGCATCTTCGGGATAAATGACTTTGCCTATAGGAGTAAAATCATCAACTACGTCTTCCGGCAAGCAGCCAAAAATATTTTTAATGCCTTCCGATGCAATCGGGACACAATAAGTTCCATCCGGTTTTCTGGTAAACTGAAATATCAAATCGGGCAAATTCGCAGAAAGCTTTCTAAACTGAATATCTTTTTCTCGAATTTTTTCTTCTACACGCTTGCGCTCAGTTATATCGGTAAATAGTCCAATGTTCATTAGTCTTCCCTCAATAACAGCGGGACGCGCGCTGATATCTGCATAAAAGACAGTACCATCTTTCCGTAAACAAGGAATATCAGCAGCTAATGTTTTGTTCGTCCGACTTTGAGCTTCAAATTCTTGAAGCACCATTTGCAACGACTCTTTGGGATGTATATCTAATACTCCCAGCTTAATAATTTCAGATTCTGTGTATCCAAACATTTGACATACTGCAGGATTTGCATACTTAAAAAC
This sequence comes from Melioribacteraceae bacterium, assembly GCA_041859025.1. GTDB lineage: Bacteria > Bacteroidota > Ignavibacteria > Ignavibacteriales > Melioribacteraceae > Stygiobacter. The sequence continues at coordinate 4,741 of JBHEKZ010000036.1, forward strand.
TTTTTCTTCCACGTCAGCAACTAGAATTCCTTCGCCGGCACCCTCAAAAAGTACCCGGTATTTTTCTTCAGATTCCTTCAAAGATTTTTCAACTAATTTGCGTTCAGTTACATCCCAAACAGTTGAAATCATTAATTTCTTTTCTGGTAATTCAATGTTCCTTGCACTAATAAATCTTGTTTCCTTTCCTTGCCTGGTAATAGGAATATCTTCCCAAATCATACGCTCCGGCACTCCGGTGGCGCAATCATCAAGAATCTTCTTTTTTATTTGCTCACGATACACCGGATCTTCATATACTGCATCCCAAAAGTTATCCGGTTCTGAAATTGCCTCTAATGTAGTACGGTAGAATTTCGTAAAGTTGTCATTTATGTATGAGAATTGAACCGCAGGGTCAACTGTATTTACTGCAATTCCAACCGGCAAATTGTCCATCACAGTTCTGTTAAATTCTTCACTTTGTCGTAACGATTGCTCAATCTTCATTTTTGTTATATACTCCCAGGCAACATCGGCTAGAAAGGAAACTGTTTCTACATCTTGTTCCGTATATTCATTTGCCTTGTTGCCTACTCCTAAAATAGCAACAACTTTATCATTCCTTATTATTGGAACAACCAGTTCTCTAATTAATGGCGCGTGTCCTTCCGGCAGTCCTTTCTTCTTGGTAAGCAATGCATAATCGTTATGAATAACAGGCTTCTTTGTATAAACACATTCCACCCAAACACCGGCTTTATCTATATTGTAATGCAATCCGTCACCTTCGGCTTTGCAGTATTCATTAAGTGTTTTTGTTGACCATGCCTGTAGTGAAATTGTGACTTGATCATCTTCAACAAAATGATAGAACCCAATAGGGCTATTAGTTGTATAGCCAACTTCATCCAATGTTTTTTGCAGAAACTCCTGTAATGTGTGTGTTCTAGAATATTCGCCCAAAGCCAGTCTTGTGTTTAAAATTTTCTCTCTTCTTCTCTCTTCCGTTTGATCTCTAAATACTAAAACTACCCCGGTTATTTCACCATTTTCATTTTTTATAGGAGCGCCGCTATCGGAAATAGGAATCTCAGTTCCATTTTTTGAAATTAAAACAGTGTGATTTGTAAGCCCTAGGATTCTACCTTCGCGTAAAACTCTATCTACCGGACTTTCGACTCTTGTACGTTTTTCTTCTTCTATAATATGAAACACTCTTTCCAATGGCTGATACCTGGCTTCATATTCGTTCCAGCCGGTCAGTTGTTCTGCAATCGGATTCAACTGCACAACAAGCCCGTTTCTATCTGTAGTAATTACACCATCCCCAATACTATACAATGTAGTTTTAAACTCTTCTTGAGATTTCCACAGCTCATTTCCTTTATCCAGTAGTTCTTTAAAAATATTTTTCTGTCTTGAATAATAAACCCAAGCTAGTCCCGATCCGGAAAGAAAAATCAGCAGCAGAGCAAAAATTGATATAGTAATAGCTTTATTATTCAGCTCAGAATAGATTTCGCTTTTATCAACCTTTGCGACCAAAAACCAAGGGCTATGCGGAATTTCCGATACATAAGAAAGCACATCAATTCCGCGATAGTCTTTCCCCTCAAAAATTCCTTTTTTCCCCAAAACTGCCTGTATCGCCGGAGTTTCTTTATCATCCAGAGAGATTTTAAACTTAAGAGCAGAGTTTTTGTGGTAGCGAAGTTCATTTAAGAATAAAACCCAATTACCTTCCTTCCTTATTAACAATGCTTCTGACGTTTTACTTGGTATTGGCCATGTCTGAATTAACGGATACAAATAGTCAACCGGATTGATTCTGAAAATAACGGCTGCAATTCCTTTTCCCTTTTCATTCAAAACCGGAGCGATTACATCGTACTCAATTTTTTTACTTTCAGAGTTCTCGTACAAATCTGAAAACACAATTTCCTTAGACTTAACAGCTTCCTTAACACCTTGAATTGTCGTTTGAGTATGTGTTTTTTTGTCGCCACCAGTACTGACTAACGTCTTAGACTCTGCCGATACCACAAAAACATCTTCGTAGTGAAAGCTATTTATATATAAAGCTATACGATTCTTGATTTCGTTTTTCAGTAATGTATTATGATTATTTTCGATTAGCTGCTCAATACTCTTAATGTAAAATGGAGACATAGATAATGTTTGAGCATCACCCTTTCTTTCACGCAGCCATTGTGTCAATTGATTAATCTTTAGTTCCGAAATTGCTCTAATCTCATTGTGCTTGGCATCTTTTATAGCTTTTGCTTCAAATGAATAGTAGAGATAAGCACCAACACAGTGCAACCCTACAAGAACAATCACCAGCAACAAAATATTTTTTTTGTTTATTAATTGGCTGACATTTTTCTCCATTTGCTCCTCACCATATTTCTACATCTATAAAACTTTTAAAAGGCAATACTTTTTCAGGTTAATCAGATTTCTTGGAATTGAATAAGTTGTAAAAATTGTAATGTTTTTTGAGTGCGGGTAAGAGATAGCGTGGTTCATTAGGAGAAACAGTACAGCCCGGAAAGTATAATTGAAAACAACATCTTTATAAACTTGCATTGGTTCCCCGCAAATTATTTATTCGATTAGCTAAGTTTACTTAAACTCTTCTACTATGTAAAAGCAATTACCCACATAAGAAATTGTTTGTTATATGATATATAAAAAAATGTTAAGAATCTATGGGATTCTGGAGACTTGCATGTTATAAAAAAGGCCAATTACTATTAAAAATCCGAATTTTCGCACGATAATAAAATGATTAAAGGTAATACGTAATGCGCAAGTTTTTTTTCATGCATAAGATTTCTACTCTAATCTCAAAACTAATCAGGATTAAGAGGTGGCAGCTCCTTATCGTTTTATTTATTGTAGCGAACGTAATGACTTTCATCCTCAACTATACACAAAGTTATCTTTGGTGGGGATATATAAATATCGACCTCCTCTACATAGGGACTATCGATGCCGCTGTTATAGTAGCTGTTTTAGGTCCTATCCTTGTTATACTTATTTCACAAATAACCAGATTTGAGCAATTTAAAAAGGAAACTGATGCACGCAGCGAGGCAGAAGCAAAATACCGGCATTACATTGAAAACTCTCTCGATATTGTAACCGTTCTTGATCATAACGGAATTATCAAATATGAAAGTCCATCTATTGAGAAAATGTTGGGTTACCAACCGTCGGAAATGGTAGGCAAAAGCGTATTCGATTTTCTACATCCGGATGAACGAGAATATGTTTATAATTTGTTTAAGGAAAAAATCACAGAATATAATTCCTCAACTACAATCGAAGTACGGTATTTAAAAAGAAATGGGGACTGGGCCAATCTTACAGTTTCTGGCAGAAATCTTTTACATGACAGAATAGTTGATGGAATAGTTCTCAATTCAAAAGACATCAGCGATCTAAAAGAAACTCAAAACAAATTATTCAGGCTTTTAGAAGAAAAAAAGATACTTATAAAGGAGATCCATCATAGAGTCAAGAATAATTTTCATTCGGTTTCTTCCATGTTGTATTTGCAGTCTCAGATGGTAAGCAACGAAAAGCTGAAAGAAATACTTAATGTAAGCTGCAACAGAATTCATACACTTGCATTACTTCACGAGAAGTTGCAAGCGTCTGAAGATGTATCAAGTGTTAATTTTCTTTCTTATATACAAAGACTTCTAGAAGACATAAAAGTAAGCTACCAAACATCAGAACGTGATATTAGCATAAATTTAATAGTTGATTCAAAGATCGATATACCTACAGACCAATCAATTCATTTGGGTTTAATTATCAATGAACTTCTTTCAAATATTTTTAAATATGCTTTCCCCGAAAACCGAAAAGGAATTATCGTAATCCAATTTGAACAAATTAAGAAAAGGAATTACCTCTTAATTAAGGATAATGGTATTGGAATACCGCAAGATTTTGATGTAAAGAGTAGTAACAGTCTTGGATTAAGAATTGTAGAAATGATAACCAAGCAGTTGCAGGGAGAATTTTCTATTAGACGAAACGATGGTACGGAATTTACTGTTCGGTTTCCCCAAATCTAAATTGTAAATTTTAACATGCTATCCTTAGAAGCAAAAAACCCCGATTTCTTTCAAATTCGGGGTTTTTTAGTGGGCCCTGAAGGACTTGAACCTCCGACCCGCTGATTATGAGTCAGCTGCTCTAACCAACTGAGCTAAGAGCCCAATGTTTCAAATTTTGGTGGCAAAAAATACTTCTTTATAAAAAGTTATGCAAATCTATTACTCATCTATCTTCATTTCTTTTTAAGCTCCGCCTAAATTACTTTGATAATTGCTTGGATTGTTCCATCAAATTATCACCGAATACCGGTTTCAAAGTAAACTTATATGAATAATCTTTCGGAAACAGAGTATATTCTTTGTGAGTTCTGGCTCCCCACGAATCGTCTCCGCCTACATCCATCTGCTTAAAGTCGATGTTGGTATAGATATAATCTTGCTTAACCAGATCAGTTGGATGCATTGTACCCCGTTCTTTCTGAGTTAAATCTTCGTCGGTAAAGAAACGGGTCGATGCGCTTAACAACGGCTCACCAACCGCAATCAAGCCAAAGCCCTTATTATTTGTCATTGCAATCCAGCGGAGATCGGTTCGGGTTCCATTTTCCTGCGGACTAACATAAGGTGTATGCATTTCTTCAATATTTAATTTGTAGAGATCGACAAAAGCGGCGGCATCTCTGTCCCAATAATTTTCGTGAGGACCTTTGCCATAAAACGATATGCTTGAGAACTCTTTCGGAATATTAAGTTTAACACCAAATCGAGGCAGTTCCGGCAAGTCGCTCTTGTTAATTTTAATTCTATTCTCAACCCCTATTTCGCCATTGCCAAAAATTGTATACGTTGAAAAATATGAAGAGCCTACTTCGGTTAAATCAAACTCGATACTAACTATAACTTTATTTTTCGAAACATTGTCCATGTTAGCAGTAAAACTTTTTACAGTTCTTTTATCGCCGGCATATCTCCAAACTGCGGCTCGTTTCTGAAGACCATTTCCAAAATCGTTATCTGTTGGTGCACGCCAGAAATTCGGTTCCGGTCCTTTTTCTATCAAAATTTTATTCTTGAATTTGTAAGAAGCCAGCAAACCGTTTGTCTTATCGAAGGAAATCTCGAAATCTTTTCCGGTTACTTTTGTTTCATTTTCAGTCTCATTTATTTTGATCTGTGCGTAATTCCTAGAATCAGCTTTTGTAATTACTGTCTCATGAGGATATTGTAGTTGTTCAGCGGCAATTTCATAACCTTTATCTGCCCATGATGTTTTTTCTTTCAATCGGAAACTGAAGTTTAACCAGTATTCACATTTCGGTTTTGGATTACTAAGCCTAATTGGAAGCGAAATAGTTTTTTCACTTCTAGGTTCTAAACTAAGCTTGCTTTCAATACCCTCTTGCAGAACTTTATCATCTTCTTTGAACTTCCATACCAATTCAAACTTATCAAGATTTGTAAAGAAATATTTGTTTACAATCTTAACTTCACCTTTTACTAAATCGACCGGCTTTATGGAAATATTTTGATAAACCTTTTTCAGTTCAAGCGTTTTAGGAGTCACCGAACGATCGGCCATTATTAAACCATTTATCAAGAAATTTCTGTCCGTCATTTTCTCCCCAAAGTCGCCGCCATATGCCCAGAAATCTCTTCCATCAGCAGTTTTCTTCTTGAATGCTTGATCAACCCAATCCCAAATGCTTGCGCCCTGCAGCTGATCGTGAGCTTCAATTACATCCCAATAGTCTTTGATATTGCCAAGCGAATTTCCCATTGAGTGTTCATACTCGCAAAGAATCATTGGGCGATCCCGTTTTTCTTTTGCGTAATCAAGCAGATATTCTATCCGCGCGTACATTGGACAAACAATATCTGTATGAGATTTGCGTCCGGCCTGCTCGTAATGCAGTGGACGTGAGGGATCTCGCATTTTCATCCAATCATAGACAGCTTGGAAATTTGTACCGTCGCCGGCTTCGTTACCGAATGACCAAATAATAATGCTCGGATGATTTTTATCCCGCTCAACCATTCTTTGGTTTCTTTCGAGATGAGCCCAACGCCATTCAGGTTTGTTTGCAAGCGTTTTATCCCAGTTATAACCTATGCCGTGCGATTCAACATTCGCTTCGTCAATTAAATATAGACCATACTCATCGCACAGTTCATACCAACGCGTGTCGTTGGGATAGTGTGAAGTTCTGACGGTGTTGATGTTGTGCTGTTTCATCAGTTTAATATCTTTTATCATCAACTCGTCGGAGACATTGTGCGCAGTAACCGGATCGTGCTCGTGGCGGTTTGTTCCTTTTATTAAAATCGGTTTACCGTTTACAAGCAATTGTCCATTCTTAATTTCACTTTTTCGGAAACCAATTTTCGCGCTTTGATATTCTATTACTCTGTCTTTCTCGTTTTTAAGTGAAAGGACTAATGTGTACAGGTTCGGATCTTCAGCGCTCCACTTGAGAGGATTTGATACTTTTGATTTCAGATTGATTACTGTTTCTGCATTAGGATAAACATACTCAATCTTTCCGCTCATAGTCTTTTCCAGCTCAAGCGGTTTTCCATAAGAATCTAAAACTGCAGCTTCAACCTTATATTTGGTAAACGGATTCGCCCCGTAGTTTTTCGTTCTTGTAATTACTTTCAGATCTGCATCTTTATAATTTTCGTCAAGCGAAGTCTGAACCTCAAAATCGCGGATGTGAAGCTGCGGAGTTGACATCAAATAAACTCTTCTGAATATTCCGCTTAGTCGCCACATGTCCTGAGCTTCCAAATATGAGCCGTCGCTGAATCTGTAAACTTCTGCCGCTAAAACATTCTTTCCTGCTTTCAAATATTTGGTGATATTAAACTCGGCCGGTAATCTTGAATCTTCGCTGTAACCGACAAACTCGCCGTTGATCCACAAATACATTGCGGCTTCGGCTCCATCAAAAACAAGAAATGTCTGCCTCTCTTTCCAATCTGCCGGAATTTCAAATTCTCTTCTGTATGAACCAACTGGATTCCAGCTGTTATCTATAAAAGGTGGATTCATCGGGAACAAGTAGTCGCTGTTTAGATAAATCGGAATGTCAAAACCTTCAAACTGCCAGTTGCTGGGAACGTTAATATCTTTCCACGCGCTTACATCGTAATTCGGTTTGTAAAAATCTACCGGACGATCGGAAGGTTTATTAACCCAATTAAACTTCCATTTGCCGTTAAGAGACTGATAATATTTTGAATCAAACCTGTTAGCCGCAACAGCTTTTTCAAAACTCTCATACGGCATCAAAGTAGAATGCATTGGTTCCCGGTTGATTGAATTGAGTTCGGGGTTTTCCCACTCTTTTGTTTGGAGTGTTTGTGCTGTAATTAAACTGGCGAACAGTAAGACTATAAGGCTGGTTAACTTTTGGATTTTCATTGTAGTTTCTGATTTATGAAATAGTCGGTGAATTTCTAAACCAATACAACATGCAACAATTTTACTTAGCTAAACTCTTTTCCAATTTCTTTCTGAGGAAAGCAATTGTCTCGCTCATTCCTTTTTCCAAACTAAATTCCGGTGTGAATGAAAACGCTTCAATTGTTTCTTCTACACTTGCAAGACTGTGTTTTATATCTCCTTTGCGTTCCGGCTGATAGATAATTTCGCTCTTGCTTCC
>JBHEKZ010000432.1:0-7983 GCA_041859025.1 Melioribacteraceae bacterium
GTAAATACATCTTTCAATGTTCGCGGAGAACCAATTGTGGAATCTCCGCTGGATGCTTATAAGTGCTTTATGAGAACCGAAATTGATGTACTCACTTTAGGAAATTATATTTTGTATAAAGAAGAACAGCCGGAATTTCACGATTCTATTGATTGGAAGCAGAAGTATGAGCTTGATTAAAGACGTAGCCAACGAGATAAAAGCATTGGATATTTCATCCAAGTCGATCAAGAAATTTGGTCTTGTTGTTGGCGGTATATTTGCGGTTCTAGGTGTTCTTTTAATTTTGAAAGATGTTTGGCAAAGTACAAGAATAGTTTTTCTTGTTGCTGGAATACTTCTAATTGTTGGGGGATTAGTCCGCTCTAACAGTGAAGAAATGAAAATTGTATTTCGTCTCTGGATGGGGATAGCTTTCTTCCTTGGCTGGATAATGTCTAGAGTGATTTTATCTATTTTGTTTTATTTCGTTCTAGCTCCAATTGGATTTATAGCAAAATTATTTAACAAGCAGTTTCTTGATGTAAAATTCAAAAGTGAAAAAACCAGTTACTGGATTCCAAAAGAGAAAAAGCAAACTGATTACGAAAAAATGTTTTAACGAATAAATCATTTGAAAAATAAAAAGTAGGTGTATTATGGCAGTTAATATGAAAGGCAAAAGTTTAATCGAAATTCATCATCTTACTTTGGAAGAGATTTATCAGATATTTGATTTGAGTTCTTCACTTAAGCAAGACCGTTTAATAGGAAGAAAACATCATGTGTTGGAAGGAAAAAAACTGGGAATGATTTTCTCTAAACCTTCAACTAGAACGCGTGTCTCTTTCGAAGTTGGTATTTATGAATTAGGCGGAACCGGATTGTATTTCAATCAGAATGATTTACAATTGAAAAAAAGTGAAAGCGTTTCAGATACCGCTAAAGTTCTTTCAAGATATTTAGATGGTATTATGATCCGTACTTTCGATCATCAAGATGTTATTGATTTAGCAAAGTATGGCTCTATTCCGGTAATTAATGGATTGACAGATCTTCATCACCCTTGCCAAGTTCTTTGCGATCTTTTTACAGTATTAGAAAAACGCAGAACGTTACGCGGTTTAAAATTAGCCTATATAGGCGACGGCAACAATATGGCTCATAGTTTATTGCACGGCTGTTCAAAAGTTGGAATGGACATCGCAATTGCTTCACCATCTGGATACACTCCGGCAGATTTTGTTGTTAAAGAGTCTCAGGAAAATGCAAAATACATGGGAAGCAAAATCGAAATTTTGGAAGATCCGATTGCGGCAGTCAAAAACGCTGATATCATTTATACTGATGTTTGGGCTAGCATGGGACAAGAGCAAGAAGCAGCCGACCGAAAAAAGAAATTTATGAAGTACCAGGTTAATCCGGAATTAGTTAAACACGCTAAAGAGGATTACATCTTTATGCATTGTTTGCCGGCTCATAGAGGTGATGAAGTAGTTGATGAGGTCTGCGATTCTCCAAATAGTGTGATATTTGATGAGGCTGAAAACAGATTGCATGTTCAAAAAGCTATAATGGCTTTAGTGATGTAATTTTTTTTCGAAAAAATTTGCGGATAAGAATAAAATCTTTATTTTTGTCCGCACGATTTTTGGGCAGATAGCTCAGTCGGTAGAGCAAAGGACTGAAAATCCTTGTGTCGGCGGTTCAATTCCGTCTCTGCCCACGAAAAAGGGATGAGTAATCATCCCTTCTTTGTTTATAAACTTCAGAAAGAACACTATGAGCCAGACTTATCCTTATTACATAAATCAATTAGAAGCTAGAGATTCTGAATTGCACGGCAAAGGTCTATTCACAACTGTTGATATTGCCGAAGGTGAAATAATCTGTGTAATAGAAGGGGAAGTTATAGATGGCGATGAATGTGAAAGACGCGAGGAAGAAGAGAATAACGTCTATATTTTCTGGAATGGTGATAATTACATAGATACTTCTAAAAATCCGTTATTGAGAAATATTAATCATGTTTGTGAACCTAATTGCTATGTTTATGATAGAGATGAACATTCTTTATTTTTAATTGCAGAGTATGATATAAAGGCCGGCTCAGAACTTTCAATTGACTACGATTACGAAGAAATCTACGAAAATTGTAAATGCAATATTTGTCAAAACGAAAAACCGGACGATCAAAAAAGCTGATCATTCTTATTACACAATTCAAAATAAGCTTTTGTAAGCATGAAAATATTTCTTCTTGATGATGTAGAAATAAGGATTTACAAAAGCCACCTCGCGAAAAAAATAATACTTTCAATACGGTCCGGTCGTGGTGTACGAGTTACGATCCCAAGATATGCAACATATTTAGAAGCCGAACGGTTTGCTATTATTAAAAAAGAGTGGATTCTTGAAACTCTGAAAAAAATGAGTGATAAAATGGAGGCTTCTCATCATTTACCTTCATCTGGTTTTGTAACAAAGCACCATGAATTAGTCCTTCTGCCGCATAATAAATCGACCAACATTGTTAAAATTAAAGAAGGAAAAATACTTGTTAAATACGATTCCTCACTTAAATCAGATTCGAAAGAATTTAGATCGTTAATACAAAAGGGAATTAACAAAGCATTAAAAAAGGAAGCTGAAGATTATTTACCAGAAAGACTAAAGCAATTATCTATAAGCTTCAGACTTCCTTTTAATGCAGTGGCAGTAAAGAATATGAAAAGCCGTTGGGGAAGTTGTACCGGCCGTAACAATATAAATCTTACAATTCATTTGATGAGACTACCTGAACAATTGATTGATTACGTGCTGATGCATGAGCTCGTTCACACAATCGTGAAAAATCACAGCCGTAAGTATTGGCAAACACTCGAGTCTTACTGCGGAAATGCCAAAGTTTTAGATAAAGAACTAAAGAAGTTTAGGATAATGAGTTTATAATGGGATTTTTTTCTAAATATCGAATCATTTCAGTATTATCGGGTGTGGAAATTCGATTAAATCCACTCAATCTTTGGTCATTTAGTTGTAATCTTATAATTCATGTTGCCTAATTCTTTAGCAAAAGAAAAACATTTATATTTGATCGAACAAAATTACGAGCACAATGGATTCTGCAATTACCACACTAAATTTTCCCGACTTAAAACTGTTTAAGAGAGGCAAAGTCCGTGATGTCTATGATTTGGGTGAATACTATCTTATTGTAGCAACAGATCGGCTTTCAGCGTTTGATGTAATAATGAACCAAGGAATTCCGGATAAAGGCAAAATTCTTACAAGTATTTCTAACTTCTGGTTCGATCAAGTGCATGATATTGTTGAGAATCATCTTATATCAACAAAAATTCAAGAGTATCCCAAAGTTTGCGAGCCTTACAGTCCTTTAGTTGCCGGACGTTCGATGCTTGTGAAAAAAGCTGAACTGATTCCAATTGAGTGTATTGTACGCGGCTACATTTCCGGTACTGGCTGGAATGACTACCTTAAAAGCGGAAGTATTTGCGGTATTAAATTGCCACAAGGGTTAGTCGAATCGGAAAAATTGCCGGAACCAATCTTTACTCCTTCAACGAAAGCTGAAGTTGGCGTTCACGATGAAAATATTAATGAAACTCAAGCGATTGATATTATTGGCAGAGAGGCTTTCGAGTTTATTAAGACAACCGCTATAAACGTATATAAAAAAGCATCTGAGTTTGCTCTTACTAAGGAAATAATTATTGCTGATACAAAAATGGAATTCGGATACTATAATGGTAAAATAATTCTAATCGATGAATTATTAACACCCGATTCTTCCAGATTCTGGCCCTTAAATGAATATGAAAAGGGACGAGCGCAAAATAGCTACGATAAACAGTATGTCCGGGATTACTTGTTATCAATCAATTTTAACAAAAGACCACCGGCACCGGATCTTCCCCAAGATGTTATTTTCAATACAGCAAAGAAATATCAAGAAGCTCTCTTCAAACTGACTGGAAAAGGTATTTAGGATGCTTCCATTAAGCATAAGAGTAAAAGGGAAAAAATATTTAGCGATCAAATGGGACGATAAAACAGATACTGAAATAAAACTTTCGAATCTTAGAAGACTGTGCCCTTGCGCAGTTTGTGCTGAAGAAAAGAGTAAGGAGAGTAGCTCATATATCCCAATATACTCGGACCAGCAACTTGAAGTAAAAAGCATTCATGCAGTAGGTAAATACGCTATTGGAATTATATGGGGAGATGATCACAATACCGGAATTTATGATTATAGTTACCTCAAAAATATTTCAGAAAATAAAGTAATCAATTAAATGCTTCTTCCTAACCAGTTAACAGTTTTAAGAATTATTCTTACTCCAATATTCATTGTACTATTTCTGAGCAATGAACCTCTACTTATTCAAATTTCACTGGGAGTATTTCTAATTGCTGCTCTAACTGATTGGTACGATGGCTGGCTTGCCCGCAAATTCAATTACATTACTGAGTGGGGAAAGTTTATGGACCCGCTCGCAGATAAAATTCTCACATCTACGGCATTCTTTGGATTTGTTTCTATCGGCATGCTCCAATTTTGGATGGTGCTTCTGATTGTTCTAAGAGATTTTCTTATTACACTTTTAAGAGCGTATGCTGATTATAGACGAGTCTCATTTACTACAAGCACATTAGCCAAGTGGAAAACTTTTGCACAAATGTTTTTCCTTTACTATTTGCTTATTTTATACACACTTAGAACTGTCCCAAACTTGTCTATTGGCTACGATAATTGGTTTACAGTGTTGTTGAATCAAGAAATGATCTTTTGGATTATGTTAGCAGTAACTGCATTTACAGTTGTAACCGGAGTAACTTATTTATACAGCAATAGATTCCTAATTAAACAGTTGTTTACACGTGCAAATTAATTTTCTTGAAAAACTTATAGGTTCCGGTTTTTATACCGGTTATGTTAAAAAGGCTAGTGGTACTTTCGGAAGCCTGGCCGGATTGATAATCTATTTAATTCCGGGTTTTGAAAATCCATCGCTTATGATTTTCTTTATCACTTTATTCATTTTAATTGGATTGCCTATTGCTCGTAAGTTCGAAGCGATTTATGGCGAAGATCCAAAAGAATATACAAATGATGAAGTAATTGGAATGTGGATTACTCTTTTATTCATCCCTAAAAAAATCTGGTGGATTGTTCTTGGTTTTTTAATCTGGAGGGCCCTAGACATATTAAAGCCATTCCCAGCTAAACAACTTGAAGCTGTAAAAAATGGATGGGGCGTAATACTGGATGATATTATGGCCGGTATTTATTCATTTATGATTTTGCATCTAATAATATTTTATTTTAATAAGATTATAGGTTAACAAGAATCTAATGCAAGCTCACATTATTACTATTGGGGATGAAATTCTTATAGGACAAATCGTTAATTCAAACGCTGCATGGATTGGAGATAGACTGACCAGTATTCAAGTAGATGTTTACAGCACAAGTGTTGTTGGTGATGATTATCGACAAATAATGCAAGAATTTAAAAGAGCTACAGACGCATTTGATGTTGTTTTAGTTACTGGTGGGCTGGGACCTACACACGATGACATAACCCGAAAGTGTATTGTAGACTTCTTTAAAACACAACTAATAGTTGATGAAGATGTTCTAAACGATATTAAAAAGTTTTTTGAAATTAGAAATAGACCTTTAACAAAGACTAATGAAAACCAAGCACTTGTTCCTCTAATTTGTTCACCTATTAGAAATCCTCGCGGTACAGCTCCGGGAATGTGGATCGAAAAAGATGACAAAATATTTGTCGCCATGCCGGGTGTTCCAACTGAAATGAAAGGGATGATGGAAACTTTCATTATTCCTCGATTGGAAGCGAAGGTTGAAAAGAAAAAAATATTTGTTCGCAAAAATCTTCTCACTACCGGAATTCCCGAATCAACCTTATTTGATAAATTAGGAAATCTTGACGAACTGCTTGAAGGGAACAAAATGGCATTTTTACCAAATCAGTTTGGTGTTAGAATGCGCATTACAGTTGAAGGTGAAAATGAAGAAACAGCTCAAAACAAACTTGATGAGATAGAACAGAAAATACGCGCATTAGTAGGTAGATATATTTATGGAAAAGAAGAAGACACTCTTGAAGAAGTGGTTTCGCGGCTTATGATTGATAGAGGACTTAAACTTGCTATTGCTGAATCTTGTACCGGCGGTTTGATTTCTAATAGAATTACTAATCTTAGCGGAAGCAGTAAATTTTTTGAAAGAGGTGTTATTACATACAGTAATGCTGCTAAAGTAGAGATTCTCCATGTTGATGAAGATACTATTCAGAAAAATGGAGCTGTTAGTTTAGAGGTTGTTAGACAGATGGCCGAAGGTGTAAGGGCTGTCAGCGGAAGCGATATAGGTATTGGTGTAACTGGAATACTTGGTCCTACTGGAGCTACGGAAAATAAACCAGTTGGACTTGTATTTATTGGTGTTTGCGACGACAAAATTTGTGCAGCTAAAGAATTTAGATTTGGTGATGATCGATTGTTAAATAAAGATCGTGCTTCTCAAGCAGCATTGGAAATGTTAAGAAGAAATCTTTTAGGAATTCCGTACGATGATTAGACTTTTTATAGCGCTTGAAATTCCTGATGATGTTATAGATGTTATTCTTGACGAAAAGAATAAACTTCTAGGTAAAGAAAGAAAAATTAGATGGGAATCAAGAGATAAACTACATATTACGCTCAAATTTCTTGGTGATACAAATGAAGGTTTAATTGGAAATATTGAGCAAGCAATAGAGGATATAGTTAAAAACACAACATCATTCCAGATGGAATTAGGAAAATTTGGAATGTTTAGAAAAAACGGTGAGCCAAAAATTCTCTGGGCGGGAATGAAAGAATGCAAAGAACTTGAAAGAATTGTTAATGAGATTGGAGATTCATTTAGTAAATTTGGGTACTCCAATGAAAAAAGAACATTTAAGCCTCATATAACGTTGCTACGTTTTCGTGGTCATGAAAGTATAGATAAAATATTAGAATTGTTAGAAGTTAAACTTCCAGAAAAACAATATTTCGCAAAGTACATTACACTATATAAAAGTGAATTAAAAAAAGGCGGCTCAATTTATACCGCTATCAAAAGATTTCAATTGGAAAAATAAAGGAGGAGATATGTCTACTGATAAAGATCAAAGAATTAAAATTCTCGAAGACACAATAGTTAATATCGAAAAGCAGTTTGGTAAAGGTACAATAATGAAGCTGGGATCTGGAGTAATCGCTCCGGTTGAATCTATACCAACTGGTTCTCTATCTCTAGATTACGCTTTGGGAATTGGAGGAGTTCCTCGGGGCAGAGTAGTAGAAATTTATGGACCGGAATCTTCTGGTAAGACAACTTTGTGTTTGCACATAATTGCTGAGGCTCAAAAAAGAGGAGGTTTAGCAGCCTTTGTTGATGCTGAACATGCATTGGATGCTAATTACGCTAAACGCCTTGGTGTTGATACTTCTAACCTGCTTCTTTCTCAACCAGATTTTGGCGAACAAGCGTTGGAAATTGTTGATACTCTTGTAAGAAGTAATGCTTTAGATATAATTGTAGTGGATTCGGTAGCGGCTCTCGTTCCCCGTTCGGAAATTGAAGGAGATATGGGCGATCCACAAATGGCTATGCAAGCCCGTTTGATGAGCCAAGCACTTCGCAAGATAACTGGTGCGATTAGTAAATCTAAAACTTGTGTCATATTCATCAATCAGCTAAGAATGAAAATCGGTGTAATGTTCGGCAATCCCGAAACTACCACGGGCGGAAATGCATTGAAGTTTTACGCGTCACTCCGCTTGGACATAAGAAGAATCGCTGCTATTAAGGATGGTGCAAACGTTATAGGTAATAGAACAAAAGTCAAAATTGCGAAGAGTAAAGTTGCGCCCCCGTTCAAAGAAATTGAATTTGATATACTCTACAACGAAGGCATAAGTAAA
>JBHEKZ010000042.1:0-5021 GCA_041859025.1 Melioribacteraceae bacterium
AGACTATACATCGTCTGCTCGAGTATAATCCGCAAGATCATCTGTTTTTGTTTGATGAAGACAATCCCCTTGAAACCGATTTACTTGTAGTAGATGAGGTATCAATGATTGATACAGTTCTTATGTTTAATCTTATAAACGCAGTAAGCCTAAATACTACTTTAATACTGGTTGGTGATGTTGATCAGCTTCCATCTGTAGGTTGCGGAAATATTCTTCACGACTTGATTAAATCGGAAATAATTCCAACAGCAATGCTCACTAAGATTTTTCGTCAGGCTGAAGAAAGCCAAATTGTTGTGAATGCTCACAAAATAAACAAAGGTGAATTCCCAACTCTTCTAAATAGTGATTCTTCCGACTTCTTCTTTATTCAAGAATCAGCAGATTCAAATATTGCAAATCTGATAACAGAACTCTGCCAAACCAGACTTCCTCAAAAGTACGGCTTCGATCCTATGAAAGACATTCAAGTTTTAACTCCAATGTACAAAGGAGATGCCGGTGCCGATAATTTAAACCGCACACTTCAAAATGCGTTGAATAAAAATAAGTCATTATTAAATCGTGGCGAGAAAAGTTATAAAGTTGGCGATAAGGTAATGCAGCTTAAAAATAATTACGATAAAGATGTTTACAACGGCGATATTGGACAAATCCATAGCATAGATTTGGAAGATCAAAAATTGGAAATTTCATTTAGCGGGAGAATTGTTCCTTACGAGTTTATTGAACTGGAAGATATTACACTAGCTTATGCAACTACCGTACATAAATCACAAGGATCCGAATACCCTTGTGTTATTATGCCGATTACAACCGCACACTATATTATGCTTCAACGGAATCTGCTTTACACAGCAGTTACACGCGCTTCTAAAATGATGATAATTGTTGGTTCAAAACAAGCTCTTGGAATGGCTATCGGTAATAAAAAAGCAAAAAAGAGAAATACATCACTATTCAAAAATTGACAATAAAAAGTCCGGCAATTGGTGCCGGACTCTAATTTGGGATAGAACCAAAAAATTAATTTGAAGCCACCTGGATTTCCGACGACTTCAGCTCATTCGCCTTTTGCAGCAGATATCCATTATAGAATTTTTCGCAAACTCTTCGTACGCGAGCTGATTCCTGGAACTGAGCAGCGCGGCTAACTAGAAATACACCTTGAGGATCGCCAATTTTAATCAAAGATAATGCTGCTATAATTTTTTCTTCTTCAGTTTTTCCATCTTTCAGCAATTTCATTAATGGAACTACTGCCTTCTGAGATTTCATTTCGCCTAAATTAAATGCAGCACTTACACGAAGCCCTTCATTATCTTCTGATAAGCCGATAAGTCTGTTCTGTTCAATTGTTTCGTAGGTATTGCTTTTGCTGCTTGGACTAACATTTGCAAATGTTGATGCAGTTAACACAAGTGTCAACATGAGGATTCCGCTTAAGAATAATCTTGCTTTCATTGTGTGCCTCGCTTTTTTATTGTTGGTTTGTTTACTTATTTTTTATTTGCTTCACTACTTGAGACGAAACCATCATAGCTTAGTTACGAAGGTTTATTAAAACCACATGTTCATGTAGCAGTAAATATTTTAGATAATGATTGCCGGATATGGTTATCCATTCTAAAGTAATTGAGATTCTTCTCTACAGTTAACAAAAAGAGAAGAACAAATTCATGTAACTCTTATTGAACTTTATTATCTCGTTAAGGATTATACATGTATTAATTACTAGGTAGAATAACTATGCATTCTCAAACACCCAACAGACTCATTAACGAAAAATCCCCTTATCTTCTTCAGCATGCATACAATCCGGTGAACTGGTTTCCGTGGAGTGAAGAGGCTTTTCATAAAGCTAGTAATGAGGATAAACCGATTTTTCTTTCTATCGGTTACTCAACATGTCATTGGTGCCATGTAATGGAAAGAGAATCTTTCGAGAATTATGAAGTAGCTTCTTTATTAAATGAACATTATGTATCAATAAAAGTTGATCGTGAAGAGCGCCCCGATTTAGATCACATTTATATGCTTACTTGTCAAATAATAAATGGAAATGGAGGTTGGCCCCTATCACTATTCTTAACACCTGATAAGGAACCTTTTTATGCCGGCACCTATTTTCCAAGAACATCTAAGTATGGAAGAATAGGTTTTGTTGATCTGCTTAAAAGCATTTCCGCTACATGGGTAAGTAAAAAAGATCAAATTTCGGCTAATGCGAATCAGATAATGGATTACCTAAAAAACGCTGTCCCGGCTTCTTCACAATTAGCAAGCACTAACAAATTACTTCAAAAAACATTCGCTCATTTTTCAAGTCGCTTCGACTCAGAATTCGGGGGATTTGGCGAAAAGCCTAAATTTCCTTCTCCGCATAATCTTATGTTCTTGCTTCGTTATTCCAATTCATCTTCTAATGATGAAGCATTACAGATGGTTGTAAAAACACTGAATGCGATGAGACTTGGTGGAATCTACGATCAAATTGGATTTGGATTTCATCGTTATTCAACTGATAGAGAATGGCTTGTCCCCCACTTTGAAAAAATGCTTTATGATCAGGCGATGATGATCCGTATTTACACTGAAGCTTATCAGTTAACTAAAGACAAGTTATATAAGCAGACTGCCGAAGAGATAATTTCATATGTATTACGAGATATGACCAGCAACGAGGGAGCTTTTTATACTGCCGAAGACGCTGATAGCGAGGGAGTTGAAGGTAAGTTTTATACTTGGGAATTTGACGAAATTAAATCTCTTCTAAACAAAGAAAATTTGGAATTGGATTTGAGCTGCTTTAATATCCGAAGTGAAGGCAATTATCTTGATGAATCAAGTCATACTCTAAATGGATTTAATATACCTCACCTAAAGGAATCGGCTATTCTGGAAAACGAAACCACACAAAAAATACTCTCGATATTGCATAAGTACCGAGAGAAAAGAATCCGTCCTCTTAAAGATCAGAAAGTTCTAACCGACTTAAATGGAATGATGATTTCATCTTTAGCTTTTGCCGGGAAAGTATTTAGAAATGAATCATACATACAGATTGCTGAAAGAGCCGCAAGCTTTGTTAAAAATAATCTGTATACCAATAAAAACAATCTTCTTCACAGATACATGGATGGTGAAGCAATTCAAGCCGGATTTATTGATGACTACGCCTACATGATTTGGGGAATGCTCGAACTGTTTCAATCGACTATGAATACAGAGTATTTACAAAACGCCATTAATTTAATGAACGTAGCGATAAAGATATTTTGGGATGATGAGAATGGCGGATTCTTCTTTACTTCAGAAGAAAACGAACCACTGCTTTTACGTTCAAAAGAATATTATGATGGGGCAATTCCATCCGGTAATTCAGTGATGGCATATTCACTGAATAAACTTTCCTCACTCACATTTGACTCGAAGTATGATGATTATTATTTCAAGCTCGTTTCTTCTAACGGAGAAATATTAAACAAATCTCCATATGCCTCAAGCTTTATAATGTCAGGGTTAATAGAAAACGAAACCAGAATGGAGCTAATTGCAGTTGTTGATAAGAATAATAGGCTCGACGAAAGCATTTCAAGAACTATAAATGAAAATTACATTCCGAATTTGGTATTGCGGGAATTAAATTTAAGCCATCCATTACCGGATGGCTTTAAAGAGTACCAAATGCTTAATGATAAACCGACTTACTATTTATGCAAAAATCATTCTTGTCAGTCACCGACAAATGATACAGAAGAAATTCTAAAGTCACTTTTGCAAAACGATTATTAACTACCGGACAATCAAAGTTGTCGTGTTAAGATTCTTCATGTATTTTTTTGCAACTGCCTTTACGTCTTCAAGCTTAATCTTCTTTACCGACTCCAAAAAATTGGCATCGTAATTAAAATCGCCGGTGAAGTATTCCGAACTGCCGAGGTAGAATGCTTGATTAATGCTCGAGAGTCTTCTGAACATCATCTTACCGATATACATGTTGATTGATTTTTCAACTGATTTTTCAGTCATTGAATCAAGTATACTCATATTAAAAAATCCGGGATAAAGAGATAGTAGCTTATCTACATTTTGCGGACGTGTCCCCTGATTTATAAAAAAGAGAGCTCTGTTATTGGTAATTTCAATTCCGGCAGACATACCATAGGCCATTCCCAATTTTTCTCTAACTTCAAAGACGATCTTATCCGAAAGCAATAATGAAAGAGCTTGAAGTGCTGGTGAATCCTTTATATCAATTACATTCGTAAATCCGTAGAATAGATAAGATCGTTCTCCTCCACCTTTTTTATCAATAGTTTCCGGCTTTTCTTTTAGCAAATAGGTTGGAGTGAACGCCGGTTTTTCATCTTTAATTGGTTCATACTTAAGTGAGCTGAACAGATTATCTATTACAGTTGAGCTTTCAGGAGAAACGACTGAAATAATCATATTTGATGGCTGAAAATATTCCTTTGCAAAGAGCAATAAATTCTCATAAGTAATTTCCGGCTGATTTTGGTAATCGTTCTTTTCGTAAACAGCAGACTTATATTCTGCATCGAAAACTTTCTTAACCTTGTCTCCTCCCATCATCATAGCAGACATGCCTTTGTATTTTTCTACTGCTTTAGTAAACTCAACCTTAGTTGGAATGAACTCAGTGAAGACTTCGTTCAGATATTTTATAGCGCCTTCTACTTCGTCAGCGAGTCCTTCTACTCTTATGTACCCGAAATCGGGATGGAGATAAATATCATCCATCGGTATCATTGGGTTATCATTTACGGTGAAGCTAAATCCGAATTGACTGTTCTTCTTCTGGTTTTCCTCATTCTTCAGTCTCTGATCAATACAATCGTGAAGATATTTTGCGGCATCATTCCCATATTTTGTTTCTAAAGAGGCTTTATGCTTGATGAGATAATGTACTGCAAGTAAATTACTCACTTCATTCTGCACGACTATCAAATTTTTCCCGGTCAAAGGATCATTAAACTGTACAACTTTTTTTTCGC